>CAYNLL010000001.1:0-21058 GCA_964398015.1 uncultured Opitutaceae bacterium
GGTGGATCCCGACCTCGCGGAATGGGACTATGGAGCCTACGAGGGGCTTCGCACGGCGGAGATACTCGCCAGCAGGCCAGGCTGGAGCCTGTTCGCGGACGGATGCCCCAACGGGGAGTCTCCCGCCCAGGCGTCCGTGCGCGCCGACCGGCTGATCGCGAGGGTCAGGGTCATCGGGGGAAATGTTGCGCTCTTCTCGCACGGGCACTTTGGCCGCGTGCTGGCGGCGCGATGGGTTGGGATCGATGTGGGCCAGGCGGGACGGTTCATGCTGGGCACGGCCTCGCTCAGCATCTTCGGCTACGAGCATGGGGACCCCGATTCACCGGTGATTTCGCTGCTCAACGAGGGCTCGTGCGACTCCCCGGATCGCCCGTGACGGGAGCTCAGCCCGGACCAGCGGCTGTCCTGCCGCCGTCCTTGATCGGCACGGCGAATTTGTACTCGATGTCCCAAGGGAAAAAGATCCACTTGTTCTGCTTAAACTCCTTTACGCATGTGTCCACGATGGGCCGGCCCGCGGGCTTGGCGTAGAGCGTAGCAAAATGCGCCTTGGGAAGAAGCGCGCGAACGCAGGCCGCGGTGCGCCCGGAATCGACTAGATCGTCGATGAGAAGGTAACCCTCCCCGTCGCCGTCTATGCCCTTGAGGATCTTGACCTCGGCCTGGACCTGCTCGGCCTGGCCGCTGGAGGCGGGCGCGTAGCTGTTCACGCAGATGGTGTCGATTAGCCGGATGTCGAGCTCGCGAGCGACCAGGGCCGACGGCACCAGGCCGCCGCGCGTGACGGCGATGATGCCCTTCCACGAGCCCTTTGCGTGGAGCATCTCCGAGAGGTAGCGGGCGTCGCGGTGCAGCTCGACCCACGAGACAATGATCTCATCCTCATATTTGGAGCGAGCCATGGGCAACGGTGCTTGATTGCCGGCCGCCGATCAACCCAGATCCGAGGCCGGGCGCCAGGTCGCCGACTTCGAGCACCAAGGGATTGCGACTTGCCAAATGGCGCCCCAGCCTCGGCGCCACAGTGAAGCATCCCGAACCCGACAGACCGTCGCGACGCCGCCCGTGCTAAGCTTCTTCAAGAGGAAACCGGCCGAGAGCCCGAAGGCGGCCCCGCCGGCTATCGAGGCGGACTGCGAGGTCCGCGATTTCTTCGTTTTTAGGGATGTCCTGTTCGCTCGCGGCTTTGTGGGCCGCGCCGGCGGGGCGGACCCCAAGATTTCGGTCAGGCTCTGGGATGGAACCGAGCGCCCCGTCCAGCACGCGGCCGACGATTTCAACCCATCGACGCAGGAGAGGTGCGCGTTCAGCTTCAGCATGCCCCTGCCCGTGGGCACGCCCTCTGACTCGATCCTGAAGATCGGCATCCTCTTCGACTTTCCGAGCGGACGGCTCGAGAGGCGGGACTTTTCGAAGGAGGCGGTGGCCAATGACGCCTTTTTCAAGAGCGAGGCGGGATTCTGGGAGTTCGTCCACGCCCACCCGCAGGCGAATGTCCTGGAGATTGGCTCGAGGGCGCGTTCGGGGATAAGCCGCAGGAACCTGTTCCCATCGACGTGCAGCTACACCGGCTTTGACATTGTCGCCGGCGAAAATGTGGACTGCGTGGGGGACGCCCATGCGCTCTCTCGGCTCTTGCCCTCCGGCCATTTCGACGTCGTATTTTCTGTATCGGTCTGGGAGCACCTCGCCATGCCGTGGCTGGTGTCCCTTGAATTGAACAAGGTCATGAAGGTGGGCGGCCTCGCAATGATAAACACCCACCAGTCGTGGCCGTCCCACGAGGAGCCCTGGGATTATTTTCGCTTCTCGGACTATTCATGGGACGCCCTTTTCAACGCGGACACCGGGTTCGAGATTGTCACGCGGGGAACGGGAGTCCCGTGTGTCATGGGCGCATCGCAATTCCACCCCTCGGTCCATGCCTCCAGGATCGACTGGCACTACGGATACCTGGCGACCCGATGCGTCGCCAGGAAGGTGGGCGAGACCCGCCTGTCATGGCCGGTGGATCCTGCGGTGGTGGGACGGGGCGCCTATCCGCACTAGGGGGCGAGCTGGTGGGCTGCCGCGAGGGGTGCTTCGGCGCCCGCGTGAGCGGATCCCGTGTCCCTCCCGAATTATGGGGACGGTCGGTCGAGGAAAAGGTTCAGGTCGTGCTCCTCGAGATACGTCAACCGGTCGCCCAGGGGCCCGGGATAGATTTCGAAATGGGCGACGCGGTCGGCGTCGGCCTTGTCGTGTGTCTTCAGGTACTCGGCCTTCCACGCGCTCCGGACATCCGTGTACCACTCTGCCCCTGAAACCTCGTACGTCGAGGGAAACGCCGTGGCCGGCACAAGCAGCCCGGTGTACGCGAGTGCCACCCAGGCGAACACCCCGCGCCGGGCAAGCACCGCGAACTGGAGAGAGAGGGCGAGGCCCGCGGGGATCAGCAGGGCGGAATAACGCGAAGCGTACGGGGCGATGGACCCCGTGAAGACGCGTCCGATTGCGCAATTGGCGCAGAAGAGAAGCGTGAACGATGCCAGGCAGAAGAGCACCACGCTTCTCGGCTCCCGGGCCACGCCCATTTTCATGCACCGGACGCCGTTCAACACGGCGATGACGACGAGGCATGCCGCCACGGAGAACCCGACGGCGAGCTCCCCTCGGGACAGCAGCGCCCCCCCGAAGAAGTGGCCCAGCATCCTGCCGACAAACACAAGGTACTCGAGCGGCCTTTCGTAGGGGAAGCGGAACCCAGGAACGGCGGGCTGGAAGGTGTAGCCGCGGGCGAACAGCGCCCAGCTTACTCCCGAGGCGGCGACGCCCAATGCGGCTTTCAGGGCGTGAGGGCGTTCGCCCGACCTCCAGGCCTGAATTGCCTCGGCGGCCAGGAGCGGTGGGGTGAGCAGCCCTGCGAACAGCCCGAATCCGGTGAAGATGAGCAGAAATGTCAGCGCGCTTATGGCGGCGACGCGCCAACCGGCATCGCGGGCGAACCAGCACAGGCAGTAGGCCATGAACAGGGCCATGGGCATCGCCGCATAGGAGAGGTTCGCCGCCCCGACAAAGATCTCATACTGGTGGACATTGAGGAAGAGAAGGGGAACGGCTGCCAGCAGGACAGAGTGCCCGGGCACGTCGAAGCATCGAGCCAGGCGGATCCCGAGAGCCGCCGCCCCGATCATCAGCGCGCTGACGGCGAAGGCGTCCCACCGCGAGTTCCAGCCGCTCAGGTCGGCGAGCACGCGCGTCAGCACAAGGCCGGCGCCCTCGCGGTGGGGCCCGTGCTGATGCGCGAAGGTCTCCCACCACCCCTGGCCGCGGAACATCGGGGTATAGAAGTCCCATTGGTCCCAAAACAGGACGTTGACCGCATGGGTGTTGACAAAGCTCAGCTGCCTCGCGGCCAGGCCGGCGAACACGGCGGCAACGGCCCACATCGAAACCCGCCGACGCAGAAAATGGCCGGCGGAAGGCGCGCTCGGCGCGACCGCCAGCCAGCGGGCGACGAAGGCATTTCCGCTCTCCATTGCGTCAGAAAATTTGGACACTACCCGGCTACTACACACGACGGCGCGAGCTCGGCGAACGTAAACCGATGGTCCTTGGGGCCTTCACAAGGCGGGCCCTATGGGAGCGGCCGAGCGAGGAAACTGCGGTGCGCGTTGGCGTTTGCCCGAAGGTCAAACTAGAGTGGGAAAGAGAAAATCCCTAGTGAGGTCCAAGTTGCCTCAGCTCACGGCGCAAAAAGAAAGGCGAACGATGCGCAACCCGCAGCCGAAATTCAGAAATCCGGCGTATGTCACTCATAGTCTGTTGTGTGTCGTGATAGCATGGCTACCTTGACGAAGAACGCGAAGGCTCAAAGGACCGGCTTGGATGTCCAAATCAGGCTGGGGGAGGTTGTGCGGGCGTGCCGGCTGAAACTGGGAGTGACCCAGGATGAGCTCGCCTGGCGGTCCAACCTGCATCGCACGTACATTGCGGACATAGAGCGAGGCGCACGCAATATGACGCTGAGGAGCATCCTGAGCCTCGCCGAGGCGCTACAGGTCACGGTCGGCCACCTGCTCCTTCGTGCCACGGCTCCGGGATCGAAGGGCACGGGCGTCGAAACGTCGGCAGCCCACACCGGGGACATCCTCCTGATCGAAGACAATGCGACGGATGCCGCCATGGCGCTGCGCGCGTTCAAGAGGGCAAGAATCACGAACAAAGTGAGGGTGGCGGGCGATGCGGAGGAGGCGATGGAGCTGCTCCTGGGCGCCTCCGGGCGCGGGAACAGGAGGCCGCTCGTGCCGCAATTGATCCTGCTCGATCTCAACCTTCCCGGTATGTCGGGCCTCGAATTCCTGCGCCGGATAAAGAGCGAAAAGCGCACGCGGGAAATCCCCGTGGTCATCCTGACGGTCTCCTCGAGCGACAGCGCGATCATCGAATGCGGGCGCCTCGGCACCGAGAACTACATCATAAAGCCCTTCGGAATCGACAATCTCATCCGGCTCAATCCCAGGCTCAATTTGCAACTCACGCTGGGCCCTCTTGGAAGGACAAACGGCAAACTCGGCCCAGCCTGAGCGACCCCCAATTCATCTGCCCCGGCGACCGGATCACGGGATCCGGATCGACGTCCTTCCCATTCCCCCCGAAGCCGACCCGTTCCCCACATGAATCGCATCGTTCGTCCATGGCCGGGAGCCCGGTGCAGGTTCCGCCACGCCAGGCGAGTGGCGAGGCCGTATGCACACTGAGGCGGAACACGAGGCGTCCCTCCGGGAGATTGCGGACCTCAAGGCTGCGCTGGACGAGCATGCCATCGTGGCTGTAACGGACCCGCAGGGGAGGATCACCTTCGTGAACGACAAGTTCTGCGCGATCTCAAAGTATTCGCGCGAGGAGCTGCTCGGCCAGGACCACCGCATCATCAACTCGGGCTACCATCCACAGGAGTTCATGAGGAGCCTGTGGGGCACGATCGGTCAGGGCAAAGTCTGGCACGGGGAAATCAGGAATCGGGCGAAGGATGGGACCATCTACTGGGTCGACACGACGATCGTGCCGTTTCTCAACGAGCATGGGAGGCCGCGACAGTACATCGCGATTCGCGCGGACATCACGGAGCGAAAGCGCGTCGAGGCCGCGTCCGCCCAGCTGGCGGCGATCGTGGAATACTCTGACGATGCCATCATCGGCAAGGACCTGAAGGGGACCGTGACGAGCTGGAACAACGGTGCCGAGAGGCTCTATGGCTACACGGCCGCCGAGATGATGGGCCAGTCCATCTTGCGCGTGGTGCCCAACGACAGGCAGAACGAGGAGGTGGAGATCCTCGAGACGATAGGGCGCGGGGAGAGCGTCCGGCACTTCGAGACGCAGCGCCTGAGGAAGGATGGCACGACGGTTGAGGTCTCCGTGACGGTGTCCGCGATCAAGGATTCCACGGGAAAGGTTGTCGGTGCGTCGAAGGTGGCGAGGGACATCACCGACAGGAGAAAAGCGGAGGCAACCATCCGCCTGCTGAACGCCAGCCTTGAGCAGCGCGTGGCCGAGCGCACCGCCCAGCTCGAGGCGGCAAACCGTGAACTCGAGGCTTTCTCCTATTCCGTTTCACACGACCTCCGCGCCCCTCTGCGTGCGGCGGATGGCTTCTCCCAGGCCGTCCTGGACGATTTTGGCTCGCTGCTTCCTGACGAGGGGAGGCGTTACCTGAACACCATCCGCAGCTCGACGCAGCGAATGGGAGCCCTCATCGACGACCTGCTCTCATTCGCCCGCCTCAACAGGCTCGAGTTGAACAAAAGGGCTGCCGACAACGAGAGGATCGTGAAAGAGGTTCTCGAAGAGCTTGGCCGCCCCTGGCCCGACCGCAGGGTCGAGCTCCGGATCGGTGCTCTGCCCCCGAGTTCAGCCGACCCTGTGCTGTTGAGGCAGGTGTGGCTGAATCTGCTCTCAAATGCCCTGAAATACACGCGCAAGAGGGAAATCGCGGATATCGAGGTGGGCTTCGCGGATGCCGGGGGTACGGGCGCGTTTTTTGTCCGGGACAACGGCACCGGTTTCGACATGCGCTACAGCCAGAAGCTGTTTGGCGTATTCCAGCGGCTTCACCGCCAGGATGAATACGAGGGCACAGGCGTCGGTCTGGCCATTGTGCAGCGCGTGGTCGAGCGCCACGGCGGGCGCGTGTGGGCCGAGGCGGCCGTAGACCGCGGCGCGACCTTCCACTTCACCCTCGGCGACCCCGCACAGCCATGAATGAAGGCACAGCCATAGAGATCCTTTTCGTCGAGGATAATCCGCATGACCTCGAGCTGGCCCTGCGCGCCCTGGAACGGTCCCATCTCTCGAACAAGATCCACGTCGTCCGCGACGGAGCGGAGGCCCTCGAATTCATCTTCTGCGAGGGCGCCTACGCAGGGCGGCAGATCTCGAACGTCCCCAAGGTCGTGTTGCTCGACCTGAAGCTTCCCAAGGTCGATGGCCTCGAGGTCCTCAAGAGAATGAAGGACGACGAGCGCACCAGGTTCATCCCTGTCGTCGTGCTCACGTCGTCCAAGGAACAGAGCGACATTGTGGCCAGCTACAAGCTTGGGGCGAACAGCTATATCGTGAAGCCGGTGGACTTCGAGAGCTTCTCCGGGGCTGTGCGCGACCTGGGCTTCTACTGGCTCCTCCTTAACCAGCCGACGAATTGACCCCGAGGGCCCATGCCCAAGACGCTCAAAATACTCATCGTTGATGACAATCCCAATGACGCGGAGCTGCTTTCGCGCGCCCTGCACCGCGCCGGCTTTGTGATGGAAAGCGAGCTCGTGGATACCGAGGGGGCGTTCCTAGAGTGCCTGGACGAAAGCCTCGACCTGATCCTGTCCGATTTTCAAATGCCCAGCTTCAGCGGGGTGCGCGCCCTGGAGCTTCTCAAGGAAAGCGGACTGGATGTGCCCTTCATCATCGTCTCGGGCACGATAGGCGAAGAGACTGCGGTCGAGGTGATGAAGCTCGGCGCGACGGACTACCTTCTCAAGGACCGCCTTGCGCGCCTGGGCACGGCAGCGACGCGCGCAATGGCGGATTGCGAGCTGCGCCGCGAACGTCGCAGGGCGGAGAAGGACCTGGCGGACGAGCGCAGGCGCGGCCAGGTCGCCATCGAGGAATCGAACCGACGCTTCAACGACATGCTGGCCAACGTGGACCTTATCGCGATTACGGTCGACACGGACGGCAGGATCACCTTTTGCAACGACTTCCTGCTTCGAATGACGGGATGGGCCAGGGAAGAGGTGATGGGGCGGTCGTGGTTTGAACGGTTTGTTCCGCCGCACGCCTCGGGGCTGGAGCGGCTGTTCCGCGACAACATCCGCGTCGGAACGATCCCGTCGCATTACCAGTACCCGATCAAGAGCAAGGGCGGGGAACTGCGCGAGATCCTTTGGAACAACACCGTCCTGCGCGACGCATCGGGATCGGTGGCGGGGTTGGCCAGCATCGGCGAGGACGTCACGGAAAGGTCCCGTGCCGAGGCGGCGCTGCGAGAGAGCGAGGCCCTTTTTCGACAGGTGGTCGAGAACATCCATGAGGTCTTCTGGATGAGCGACGCGGTGGACGGGAGCATTATCTATGTGAGCCCGAGTTTTGAGGCGATCTGGGGGCGCAGCTGCGACAGCCTGTACAAGACCCCGAACCTTTGGGCCGAATGCGTCGACCACGATGACCGGGAGCGTGTGCTCATGGCGGCGCGCGTGAAGCAGAGCGAGGGCGCCTATGACGAAGAGTACCGCATTGTGCGGCCCGACGGCTCGGTGCGCTGGATCCGGGACCGCGCCTTTCCCATTCGAGGAGCCGATGGAACCGTCTTTAGGGTCGTAGGAACCGCAGAGGATATCACGGAGTATCGCAACCTTGAGGAGCAATACCGCCATGCGCAGAAGCTGGAGGCGATCGGGACGCTCGCCGGGGGGATCGCGCATGATTTCAACAACATTCTAACGGCGATCAGCTGCTACACCGAGCTCGCCAAGATGGACTCGGGAACAAATTCCCAGGTGACCGAGCACTTGGATGCGGTGCTGGAGGGGACACGGCGCGCCACGGACCTCGTCCGGCAGATCTTGGCCTTCGGCCGGCGACAGGGTCACCAAAGGCGCCCGGTCAACCTGCGGGAGGTGATCGAGGAAGCGCTCAAACTGCTCCGCGCCACGATTCCGGCCAGCATCGAATTCGACGTCTCGCTGGCGCGCAACACGCCCACGGTGCTGGCCGACGTCACCCAGATCCACCAGGTGATGATGAATCTCGGCACCAACGCTGCCTATGCGATGAGGGATGGCCCGGGAAAGTTGTCGGTATCCCTGAGCAATTTCGAGGTCGACGCGCAGTTTGCGGCCACCAAGCCGAACCTGCGCCCGGGACCCTACGTGCTCCTGCGGGTGGTCGACACGGGCCACGGCATGGACGCCGCGACGATGGCCCGAATCTTTGAGCCCTTCTTCACGACCAAGGGCCCGGGTGAGGGGACGGGTCTGGGCCTTTCCGCCGTGCACGGGATCATGCAGGGTCACGAAGGGGCGCTTTTTGTCTTCAGCAGTCCGGGCGAGGGAGCCTCCTTCCACCTTTATTTTCCCATGTACGCGGGGGACGAGGCGGCGCAGTCGCCCCGCGCCACCCAGGTGCCGCGGGGCAATGGGGAGCGCATCCTCTTCGTTGACGACGAGGTGCCGCTCGCCCGCCTCGGCAAGAACATCCTTGAGCGCCTGGGCTACATCGTGGACACCCATACCCGGGCGAACGGCGCGCTGGACGCGGTGCTAGCCGCGCCGGATGCCTACGCCCTCGTCGTCACCGACCAGATGATGCCCGGCATGACGGGCGCGACGCTCGCGCAGCGGCTCCACGCAATCCGGTCGGACATGCCGATCATCCTCACGACGGGCTACACCGCGACACTGACTTCCGAGAACGTCCGAGATCTGGGAATCAGGCGGCTGCTGCTCAAGCCGCTCTCGGTCGAGTCGCTCGGCGAATCGGTCCATTTTGTGCTGGCAAGCCGTAACCCGAAGTGACCCATGGCGCGAATACTCTTAGCTGAGGACGACGAGCCCTTCCGCATGACGCTTTCGATCGCCCTGCGACGGATGGGCCACGACGTCCTGGAAGCCCGGGATGGCAACGAGGCGATAAGGCTAATCGCGGCCGAGCCGCCGGACATACTCATTACGGATATCGTCATGCCCGAGAAGGAGGGGCTGGAGGTGATCTCCGAGATGAGGCGCGGGCACCCGCAGTTGAAGATCATCGCGATGTCGGGAGGGGGGTACGGAAACGCCGTGGGCTACCTAAAGATCGCCCACGCGCTGGGGGCGAATCTTGTGATCGCGAAGCCCTTCTCGAACGAGGAGCTGGCCGTGCGCGTGAGCGAATTGCTTGGCGCTGCGCCCGATCCCGCGGCCGGTTGATACCGGATGGCGGCGAACCCGCCCTACCACGGGCGGGTTCGCGTGCTGTGCGCCTCAATTCCCGGCGTGCCCGGCAAGCTCGTGCGCCGAATCCTCGGCGTGCTGCTCGGCGTGCAGCTTCCCTGCCTCGTCGCCGTGGTGCTCGGCGTGAAGGTGGTGGGCGTGCGCGACGTGGGCGTGATGCGCGGCCTTCTCGTGATGACCGGCGGCGTGCGCCTGGGCGGCGGCATGGTGGTGCCTTGCTGCGTGCTCATGATGCGCGGCCGCTTGCTTGTGGTGCTCTATCTTTTTCTGGTGAGACATGTTGACGGAGGTTGAGGGTTGAGAATGCACCCCGGTCTCGGGGTGTGACGCGAGCCTGGGCCGCCCGCGTGTCTAACCTGCGGCGGTTAGGTTAAGGCTGGGAAAACTGGGATACCTGTTGCGCCCGCTCTCGGGAGCCCGTGGCGAGCTTTGTCACCCAAGCGTGACACCGATGCCACCGAATTGAATCCGAGGGGAGGTAAGGTCGCCCCATGCAGCTGCATCTATGGGGCGAGGTTCTCGCGCCCGCCTCAGCGATATTCCTGTTCCTTGCCCTGGCTCTCGCCCTGAGCTTCGAGTTTGTGAACGGCTTCCATGACACGGCGAACGCCGTTGCAACGGTGATCTACACCCACTCGCTCAGGCCCTACGTTGCGGTCATTTGGTCGGGAATCTGGAACCTAATCGGCGTCCTGACCTCCACCGGTGCGGTGGCCTACGGCATCGTCAGCCTCCTGCCCGTCGAACTGGTCATCAACATAGGATCGGGCGCCGGGTTCGCCATGGTCTTCGCGCTGCTGATTTCGGCGATCATATGGAACCTTGGCACCTGGTACCTCGGGCTTCCCGCTTCCAGTTCGCATTCACTGATCGGCTCGATCATGGGCGTGGGACTGGCAAATTCGCTCATGGCGTCCAACCACACGTTTGGGGAGGGCGTCAACTGGGGCCAGGCCAAGAACGTCGGCTTGTCGCTCATCATCTCCCCGGTGGTGGGATTTGTGTGCGCGGGGCTTCTGCTTCTTCTTGCAAAGGCGCTAATTAGGAGGCCGGAGCTTTATGCCGCACCCGATAAGGACAAGGCGCCCCCTCTTTGGATCAGGGCCATTCTGGTGCTGACCTGCACCGGGGTGAGCTTTGCCCACGGCTCGAACGACGGCCAGAAGGGCATGGGATTGATCATGTTGATCATGATCGGTGTGGTGCCCGGAGCCTTCGCCCTTAAGATGAGCGCCGATCAGGCGGCCATCCATCAGATAGCGGCCGAGTCGCGCCAGGTGAACGAGGTGCTTCGCAAGGAGTCCGCGGGCGCCGGCGCGGCAACAGAGGCGCAGCCAGGCGCCTCGGCGGCGGTGTCCGCGTTCCTCAGGAGCAGCGGCAGGAAGTCGCCCACCACGATGTCGGCGATCGCGGCGCTCAACGAGGACGTGGCGGCGCGCCTGGAGAAGGTGAGCTCGCTTGCGGAACTTCAGGAGGGCGAGCGCCGCGTCCTTCGGACGGACCTCTTTCTCATTGGAGAGGGCATCGGAAAGCTGGCGAAGACCAACGGCTTCTCGGATGTGGCGGACCAGCGGGTCTGCACGAAGTACAAGGCCGACTCGGAGGCGCTCACGAAGTACATTCCCGTCTGGGTGAAGGTCTCGGTGGCGCTCGCGTTGGGCCTGGGGACGATGATCGGGTGGAAGCGGATCGTGGTGACGGTGGGGGAGAAGATAGGCAAGTCGCACCTGACCTACGCCCAGGGCGCCTCGGCTGAGCTTGTTGCGATGGCGACCATCGGCGCCGCGGACTATTTCGGGCTCCCGGTCAGCACGACCCACGTTTTGTCGTCCGGCGTCGCGGGCACGATGGCGGCGAACCGCTCGGGTCTCCAGATGCAGACCCTCCGCAATCTCCTGCTGGCCTGGGTGCTGACGCTTCCTGTCTGCATCTTCCTTGGTGCGGTCCTCTTCGCCTCGGGCTTCTACATTGTTTTCAACGTCCTCGGCCTGAAATAACCCTGATCGGGCGGATGCCGGAGGGAGTGCGGGCGGCTCGGAGGCGGAGCAGCCTTGCCGGCGGGGACGACGGCCGGCATTAAGCGTCCTATGCGATCCTTACTGGCCTTACTTCTCACAGCGACGGCTGCCTCAGCGGCACTGCCTGCGGACTATAAGGGGCGTCCCTTCGAGGATGACGTCTACAAATGCGGCCCGGCGAACATTCCCGGGATCGTGCAGTGTGCCTTCTACGACCTCGGGGGCGAGGGGATTGCCTACCACGACACGGACGCCACCAACAACGGAAGCGGGGTGCTCAACCGCCAGCCGCTGCACGAACGCGCACATGCGAGCGAGTACATCCAGCACTTCAGGGAGCACGAGGGGGTGGACATCTCCTTCGTCAAGGACTTCGCGGACCTCAATCACCCCAACCTGGTCTCGCCGGCGCCGAACCAGCTCTACATCGGCTGGACCGCCGACGGTGAATGGGTGAACTACACGGTCAACGTCAGGGAGGCGGGGACCTACCGCGTCTTCGCGCTCTATTCGCACCAGCCGAATGCCATAGAATTTGACATCAACGGGAGGCACGCCTCCACCTGCCGCCTGCCGGTCGAGACGGGCAACTGGCACACGTGGAATTACGCGCAGATCGGCACCCTCACGTTTGACCATGCGGGACTCCAACTGCTCACGTTCCACTACAACAGCGGCAACAACTTCGCCTTCTTTGTCTTCGACCGTGTCGACGCAGGGGAGGGCCGTCCGCCGGCTGCTGCGAAGCCGTAGGCTTCAGGCTGTGGCCGGCTTCGCCGGGACGCCCGAAAGGTTGACCCTCACGGGAGCCCTTTCGAAGTCCGCTGCCACGAGGAGCGCCTCCGCACGGATCCCGCCGGCCGCGGCAAGCCAATGATCTGGAATCTGGGCCACGCGCGTGGCAAAATGGGTGGCGATGTCATTGTAGTAGCTCCGCGCGAGCGCGATCCGCTGCTCGGTTTCAACCAGCTGCTTCTGCAGGCGCGCAAAACCCTCCTGGGCGACAAGATTGGGATATCTCTCGGCGACGGCCCGCACCGTTGCGGCCAGGCCGGCAAAATCGGGGCCCGCCTGCCCGGGTCGGGTGGCCGCCGCCTGGGTGCGCAGGGCCGCGACTGCCGTCTGCACGTCGGCCTCGTGACTGCTGAGCGCGGCTACCGCGCTTACCAGGCTTGGAATCAAGTTGTTGCGCCGTTTCAGCTCGACCTCGACCAGGGACCATCCTTGGCGGACCCGCGCCCGCAGGTTTATCAGGCTGTTGTAGACCATCCATGCCCAGCCCGTTGCCCAGGCGAGCAGGAAGCATGCGGCCAGCACTAGGGCGCCCGCGAGGGGCCGCGAACCGAAGGGATGCCCCGTGAGGGCCCAGAGGTATCCCGCGGTCGCGGCGGCCGCGGCGCCCCCAAGCCACGCGAGCCACGAATACAGGGCGAAGGCACCCTGAACCCTCTCCTGCGAGCGGGTAGAGATGAGAAATATCGCGGCTCCCTTGCTTGCCGCGATCTCCGCCGCAACGACGTCGTCGCGCTCACGGGCCTGGCCAACGACAAAAAGCGGCGCGTGCAGGGGTATCCCCTCCTCGATGAACCGCCTGCGCCCGGTGGAATTCGCCACCGTGGTCGCAGGTCCCTTTCCGTAATAGATCGGGTCGATCCGGGTGGCGGCGGCATCGAAGAGACGCGCCGGCTCCACCTTCGCCCCGTCGGGGAGGATCCGGATGACGCCCGTCTCATCGCGCCCGTAGAACGGCTCGGCAGCTCCGCCGGACGCCACCACGGTCCACCCCTCCTCGACCCGAGTGCGGGTCTGAGCCTGGCCTTTCTCGTCCGTGTAGGATTCGGTCACCGTCCGCGACCAGTGCTCCTCGACGCGGTAGGCATACTGCACGCACGGTTGCCCGGCGAGGTAGGTGGTGAGCGGGTTCTCGGACTCCGCAGTGACCTTGAGTTCGACCAGCCCGATGAAGACGCCCTGGACCTTTGAGTTGGGCAGGTCCCGGATGAGGCGCTGGCGGCGGCGCAGGCGCAGGCTGAGCCAGAGCAGGACAGCCGCCGCCAACGCCGCGCCGCCTAGGATTTCGGCCCCGTATTCGGGATTGCTGGAGATCATCGGCGAACGTCTAGCGATTTCCCGCGATATTCCAAGATTGGACCCGGAGGAGGGGCGCGGGCCCCTGCCCAGCAAGGGGAGCGCCTCCGGAGCGAGACCTAGGATTTTTCCGGTCGGTCGAAGTTACCTCGCGGGTTCAATCCTCGCCGACAGGCGCAGTGCGGCCCCATTTTTTGGGGAGACCTCCCGAGGCAACCCGCACGCTCCAACGCACCGCCGCCTTTCGGCGGGCCCAACACCATGACTTCACCCTCCATGATCCGCCGCACAGCGCTCGCCCTCATGTTGGTCTGCGCCGGCGCCTTGGCCGCCCAGACCGTTCCGGCCCAGGATTGGACAGGCGTTCCCGCCCGACCCACGGCGGCATGGATCCGGCAATCCGTGATCTACGAGGTGTTCCCCCGGCAGTTCTCGCCGACCGGGGACCTTGCCGGCGTCACCGCGCGCATGGACGAACTCAAGGCGCTGGGTGTGGACGTGATCTGGCTGATGCCAATCCATCCCATCGGCCGCCTCAAGGCCAAGGGAAACGTGGGCAGCCCGTATGCCGTGCGGGACTACTACGCCGTGAATCCCGACTACGGCACGAAGGAGGACCTGCACAGGCTCGTGGAGGCCGCGCATGCGCGGGGCATGAAGGTCATCATCGACATCGTCGCCAACCACACGTCCTGGGACAGCGTGATGATGGCGAATCCCCGGTTCTACAAGCAGGACGCCGCCGGCCATATCCTCCCCCCTCATCCGGAATGGGCGGACGTTGCCGCCCTCAACTACGCCAACCCGGAGACTAGGAAGTACATGCGCGACATGCTGAAGTATTGGGCGCGCGACTTCGACCTCGACGGCTACCGCTGCGACGTGGCCAGCGAAGTGCCCACTGACTTTTGGGAGGAGGTGCGCCAGGACCTCGACACCATTCGCCCGGGCCTCTTGATGCTCGCGGAGGCGAGCAAGCCAGAACTCCTGGTGCACGCCTTCGACCTGGACTATGCCTGGCCCATGCTGGGGACCCTCAACCGCGTGCTCATGGAGGGTGCGCCTGCAGGCGAGCTCCGGCACACGTGGGAGGTGTCGGAGCGGGCGGCGTTCCCGCGCGGGGCTCTCCATATGCGCTGCTCGGACGACCACGACGAACCCCGTGCCGTCAGCAGGTACGGGTGGAACGCGGCACTGGCCGCGAGCGCCATCATGCTCACGCTCGACGGCGTTCCGGTCCTGTACAATGGAATGGAAGTGGGGGACGCCACCGAATCAGGCGACCCGGCGCTCTTCGAGAAGGTGCCCGTCTTCTGGCAGCCCAAGAATCGCGATCATTTCCGGGAGACGTACCGCCAGCTGATCGCCCTGCGCCACCAGCATCCCGCGCTGCAGGGAGGGTCCGTGGTTTGGCTGGAGAATTCGGCCCCGCAGAACATTGTCTCCTTCCTGCGCCATGGAGGAGGAGAGGACTTTGTCACCGTCGCGAACCTCTCCAACCGCCCGCAATCGGCTGACCTCAAGATCGACAACGCCGGGGCCTTCGTCCTGGCGCTCAAATCGGCCACCGTGGCGGAGGCGCCGGGCGCAGGTTTCCCGGGCGTCGCATTGGGGGCCTTTGAATGGAGGATCTACCGCCGGCCGGGCGGCCCGTAGGCTGGCAGTAAAGTCACGGCGAAGGGCAGATCGGCGGTCCCGAGGGGAGGTGTCGACCCGCGGGGGGCGCCGGACGGGGCCCGCCTTTGCGCCCTTGGAACCTGCTGGAGGCGAGGAATGTGCATGGTGGAGCGTTCATTCCGGTCAAGCGACCGCCTGCGCTGCCGATTAAGACATGGAATGTCCTGCGCCCCCATGCCATCGCGGAATCGCCCTGTCGGCGGTCGTTAATATCTGTGGACCAGACGATTAAATGAGTCATGGCTAAGATACTTGTCCTTGATGACGACAGGCTGACCCAAAAGATCATTGGGCGCGTCTTCGGCAACGCCGGTCACGAGACCCTGGCTGCCGACTCCACGCAGCATGCATGGGAAAAGCTCCAGGAGCACGTCCTTGTGGATATGGTGGTGCTGGACAACCAGCTCGACAGGGAATGGGGCTGGCAGTTTCTGCGGATGCTCAGGAGCAGCCCGGCGTACCGCGGGATTCCGGTGATTGTCTATACCGCCCACACCGAGCGCAGCTCGGTCATCAAGTACGTGGAACTCGGCGTGCAGAGCCTTCACGTGAAGCCCTACCAGGCGGAGGTCCTTCTCGCCGAGCTCACCAAGGCGCTGAAGTCGAAGTGGAGCGCCCAGGTGATGGAGTCGACCGAGGTCATTTGCGAGCGCCTTGGCCTTTCCCTTCAGGACTACGGCGGCCTGCTGGCCGCCGCCAACAGGACGATCACCGAGATCCTCGCGGTCGCCCGGCAGCGCCTGACCTCTCCCAACGACCCCATGCTGTCCTCCGCGCTGTCCAGCATAGGGCAGCAATGCCGCTCTGTGGGCATCCTGGTCATCGGCGACGTGCTGGATAAGGTCAGGAAGAGCGCAGAGGATCAGAATCTGGCGGAGGTGCAGAGCGGTCTCGAGTCTGTTGAGTCCTTCCTTGTCATGATCCGGCATAGGATGCTGGAGGTCATGAAAATGGGGGACTCGGTGGCCCGCACCCCCGTGTGGGTCGCAAAGCCGCTTGACGAAAAGAACGAGCCCGTTGCCCCGGCCGCGTCATTCGACGCTGCCTTCGTCAGGAAGATCATCAGCAAGCCCCTCTGGCACTATGGCCCGCACCTTAAGCGCGTGATGCGCCAGCCGCTTCTTTCTCCCGAGGAAATTGCAGAGATGACCAAGCGCGTGGGGGCGGGCGCTCCCTTCTCCACCGTCGGCGAAGTGTTGAAGATGATAGAGACCATCCCCGGCATGGCCACGGGTCAGGTCGTGGCGATCGCGCAGGAGACCAAGGGCTTCGCCTCGATTTACCACTTCATCCTGGAGCGTGTAACGGGAACGGATCACTCGATGGATTCGCCTGCAGCCTTGGCGAAGGTCGTTGAACAGCAGGGCCTAGCAAAGGTGGCTACCCTGCTTGCGGTCGCGCGCGTGGCCAATGACGTTCCCAAGGCAGGAGTGCTGAGCCTCCGGCAGCTGTACGCGCAGAGCCTGGCGGCCGCGCTGATATCCTTTGAGATCGGCCGCCTGCTGAAGGTGACCAACGAGTTCAGGCTGGCGGCGGCCGCGCTGACGCACGACATCGGAAGCTGGCTCTTCGGGCTGGGAGAGCCGGGAGTCTATTCGCTCGCCCTTGCGCTCGCCGAGGATGGCCGCATGTCGATCGAGGAGACCGAGACCGCCCTGTTCGGGAGGGACCATCATGACGTCGGCCGCGAATACCTTGCCGGCACGGGGCAGTCCGACCTCGTCCAGGCGTCGGCGTTCCTGCACCACAGCCCGTTCAAGGTGACCGATCCCGAGTCCGTGATCACCGTCACGGTGACGCATCTCGCGCACCTCCTCGCCCAGGCGGCGATCACCGATTCGGTCTTGGAGTCGAAGAAGATCCATGCGCTGCTCCGGGATCCGGCCTATCCTGCGTGGGGCCTCCTCACCTCGCGTGGCATCCACCTGCCGTTCGAGGCGCCCGAACTTGTCGACACCCTGGCGGCGATCTCCAACACGAGCAACTGGATCGCGCACCAATTCCTCGACCGGGCCGGCTGAGCCCGACCGAGTCCGCCTTCGTCTCTGCTTGCCCAAGCGGGGCGACCGCCCCTTGCTGGAGGATCCGCTTTCCCCCAATGGCCGAATCCTACGCCGAGAGATTGATTGCGAACGTGGTCCGCCTCTATCCGTCCTACATAGGAGACCCGCTCGACGTGCAATGGCACCACGGCAACGCGGCCGCCGTCGTCCTTGAGCCCGACGGCGCCCTGCAGGGCCATATCTTTGGTTCTGACAAGGAGCTCGGGCAAAAATGCTTCCAGGTCGCGACCCGCAAGCTCCTTCAGGTCTGGAGGACCGGCTACCATACGGGCCGCTTTGAGGAGCTTGTCTACGCGGGCAAGCTCGACGAGGGCAGCTTTGGCGTCCAGCGCCCCGACCTCATCGGCTGGCAGGGCGGTGTTCCGATACTGGCCCCGGACGGCAGACTCATCGCGGCGGCGTTTTCTGGCTTTCGTGGGATCAAGGACATCGAGATCCTGGAGCGCTCGGCCGACGCCCTTGGCTTGAGGGTGAAGCGCGACTGACCCGGGGCACGCCGCCGTGCCGCGCCGGTTTCACCGCCCGCGGCTACAGGGCGCTCCCGACCGGGTCGAGCGAGGGGACGCAGGCGGCCGCCGGGCCGGCGGATTCCCGGGGCGGGACAACGGACGGCGACTCCGCGGCGCCCGTGGGAGGCAGGCCCTTGCCGGAGAAGATGTCCTCGAGGGCGCGTGCAAGCGTCGGCAGAAGCAGGGGCTTGGCGAGGTACGCGTCCATGCCGGACGCCTTGTAGAGCTCGGTTCCGTTCTGGGTGGCGTTCGCCGTGAGCGCGATGATCGGCACGCGGCGGGCGCCCGCCCTTCCCGCCTCCCATTGCCGGATCGCCTTTGCGGCCTCGCACCCGTCCATCACCGGCATCTGGTGGTCCATGAGAACGACGTCAAAGGACTGCGACTGGACCAGGTCCACCGCCTCGGCGCCGTTGTTGGCAATGACCGCCTCGCATCCGAGTTTCGAGAGGAAGAGCCGGACCAGCCGCTGATTGAGGCGGTTGTCGTCGGCGACGAGGACCCGCCTGGAGGCGCCCGTCGGAGAGTCCGTCGGGAGATCGGCGGGCGCCGGCGAGGCGACGGGCGCCGCCGTCCGCGCGGGGTCCGGGGCCATCTGGCCCTGGTCGGCGGCGAACGGCAGGTCGAACCAGAAGCTCGAGCCCTGCGCGGGCACGCTGGTGAGCCCGATCTGCCCGCCCATCAGCTCCACCAGGCGCTTGCAGATGGCGAGGCCGAGGCCCGTGCCCCCAAACTGGCGGGTGATGGACGAGTCCGCTTGCACGAATTTCTGGAACAGCGGGCCCTGCTTCTCGACCGGGATCCCGATGCCGGTGTCGGTGATCGTGAACCGCAGGCCGGCGGGTCCCGTGGACGGGGCCGCGCTCGCCGAGAGCGTGACCCCCCCCTGGGCCGTGAACTTCAGGGCGTTGCCCACGAGGTTGATCAGCACCTGGCGCAGGCGGCTGGGATCGGCGTCGACCACCCGCGGGATGTCGTGGGCCACGCTGAGCCTGAGCCAGAGGCCCCGGGATTTTGCCTGGGGAGCGAAGGTCTGCGCGACGCTTTCGACGACGGCTACGCCGTCGACCCTCGTCCTCTCGACGTCGAGCTTTCCCGCCTCGATCTTCGAGAAGTCGAGGATGTCGTTGATGAGCGAGATCAGGTTCTGGCTGGACGACCGTATGATGTCGACAAACTCGCGCTGCTGGGCCTGCAGGGGGGTGTCGATCAGAAGCTCCGTGAAGCCGATCACCGCGTTCATGGGCGTGCGGATCTCGTGGCTCATCACGGCGAGGAACTCGCTCTTGGCCTTGCTGGCCGACTCGGCGGCCTGGCGCGCCGCGGACAACTCCGCCTCGTGCGCGATGCGCGCGGTGATGTCGGAGCTGATGTGCACGATCTGGTTGACGACGCCCTTGCGGTCGCAGAACGGGACCACCGTGGCGTCGATCCAGTAGAGGGATCCGCCCTTGCCGCGGTTGCAGATCTCGCCGTGCCACACCCTCCCGGCCTCGATGGTCTCTTGGAATTCGCGCCAATACTCCGGCGAGTGGTGGCCGGAGGAGATGATGGCGTGGTCCTGCCCGAGCAGCTCCTGCGACGGATAGCCGCTGATGGTGCAGAACTTGTCGTTGACGTGCGTGATGCGCCCGTGCGCGTCGGTGATCGAGACGATGGCGTGGCGGTCCATCGCGTCGCGTTGCAGCTCGAGTTCGTGCATCGCCGCCTCGGCCGCCTGCTGGGCGGCCGCGATCTGATTCATCGTCTTGCGGCGCTCGCTGATATCCATCGCGAGGCTCAGGAAGCCGACGAGGGCGCCCGCGCCGTTGCGGATGGCCGTGACCGAGAGAAGCACGGGAACCCTTGAGCCGTCCTTGCGGATGAAGGAGCACTCGTGTTCGTTGGGCAGATCGCGGCAGGCCTTTATCACGTGGACCTCGAATCCGGGCTCGACGGTGCACCCGAGCTCCGCGCTGAGCTGCGCGGCGCGCTCGGTCGCCTCCGCCGGGTCGTGGAAGAGCGAGACCGACCTGATCCCGACGATCTCGGATTCGGCGTAGCCGAGCATGCGCTGGGCGGAGCGGTTGAACGTCCTGATGATCCCCTCCGGCGTCGTCGAGATGATGGCCAGGCTGGCGGACTCCAGGATGGCCGTCTGGAAGCTCGAGACCTCGCGGAGCGCTCGGTCAACCTGCTCGCGATGGATCATCTCCTTGCGCAGCTCGAGCGTCCGCTCCGCCACGAGGCCTTCCGCGCGCTGACGGAAGGTCTGCATGGTCCGCACCAGGCCCGCCAGGATGACCGTCCCCAGGGCGAGGCTCAGCGAGGTCCATACGGGCACCGAGATGCTCGAGGTCTTGTATCCTGGTCCTGGATTCCAACCGAGGCTGAACGACAGGCCGGCTAGGCGCACGGAGCGTACGCTCTTGAACGCGGGGAGCTCGGACGCATTGGCGGCGTTCGTGTAAAGCAGATGCGGCGTGTCAAGCGGGCCGCTCTCAAAGAAATACATCTGCAGGGTCTCGCTGGCGCCGCTCAGCCACCCCTGGACGAGATTCTGGGCGATGAACGCGGAATAGACCCAGCACTGCAGGGCGGCGCGGCGTTCGGCCACCGTGGACAGGGGGGCCCCGGGCCGGTACACCGGAAGGTAGAGCAGAAATCCCGGCCGCTTCTTCTTGTCCTGGATGAGGTGGCCGCTGTAGGTCATCTGCGGCTCGCCCGTGTCGCGGGCGGCCTCGGCGGCCGTGCGCCTCGTCGGGTCCGTGGAGACGTCAAGCCCAAGCGATCGCCGTGCCCGGGCCGCGGGTGCGATGTAGGTGACGATGTAATGCTCCCCTGCGCCGGGAACGGCCGCGCCCGAGGAGGAGTGCAGGGTGAAGCTCTTGTCCTCCTCTGAATGGACCCGCTCGAGGAAGGGCGCCATCTCGCCCTGCTGCACCGGATAGATGACCCCCAGGCCGTTGATCCCCGGGTAACGCTGGTCGATATCGAGCGCCCCGACAAACGCGGACCATTGGCCGCCTCCGATCTTCGGGGATGCCAGCAGGAAGCTCCTGCAGCTGCGCAGCGCGTCGGTGTAGGTTGCGAGGTGCTCCTCGACGTCCTTTGTCGCGTTGGAGGTCAGCGCCGTGAAATTGGTCTCGTCGGTCTGACGCTGGTTCTGGTACATGCTGGCGAAGATCACGCCGCTGAGGGTCCAGCCGGCCAGCAGTATGGCACCTGTGACCAGGGAGCCGCGGCCACGAAACGCG
>CAYNLL010000001.1:21068-41213 GCA_964398015.1 uncultured Opitutaceae bacterium
AGGGAAGCACCTGGCCCATGACGGCTGCCGAGATGAGAAAGATCTGCATCTGGATCAGGTTCTCATTGAGGCTGCCGATGGCGAAGGGGCCGTGCCCGCCGTAGGTGCCGGCGATGGCCAGTGCCGCGATCAGGAGCGCCACCATGCCGGCCACCGGGGCCTCGATCCAGAGAGAGGCGATCAGAAGCACAGGGAATATCCCGAAGGCATATCCCGCGGTGCTGGTGAGGAAGAAGGCCTTGAAGCAGACGCCAAGCACCGCGGCGAGGATGAGGGCGCACTTTCCAATCTCGCGGTGCGAGGCCTGGCGGAGCCAGCCCCACACCTCGGGCGCGGACATGAGCACGGGAAGGACGAACAGGGCCCCGAGCGCGTCGCCGACCCACCATGTGCCCCAGGTGCGCATCGCCGCACCCGGCGGCGCTATTGCCCCGGCGACGAGCGCCATCGTGCCCAGCGACGCTCCGGCGAGGGGCGCGCCAATCGAGGCGACGATGTTGCACAGGGTTGGGCAGTGCCCGCGAAGCAACGCATGGAACCTCTCGTTAACCGTGCGCCACAGCCATAGTCCCAGGAGAGCCTCCGCCACGCTGCCCACGGCCATCTCGACCGAGACGGACGGGGGCAATCCGGAGCAGAAGTTCACCAGGATCTCCCCGGCGGCCACCGCCGGGAAAATTCCCGTGCCCCAGACCAGGAACAACCAGATCGCGAGGCCGGTTGCCGGCCACACGGGCGAGATGTTGCCGTGCAGCGTCGCCAGCTCAGTCGACATCCGGGCAAGCGCAAAATAGGCAATGCATGCGGCGAGCAATGCCTTCCATCCAACAGTCGATCTGGCGACTAACGGCATTGGCGGTACGGGCGGATGCGGAAGGGCTGGCGTCTCCCCGTTGCGATGAGCCTGACCTCCTTGGGCGTTGGGGGATGGAGTGGGCTCATATAAGAGTTTCGGGAGATGGCCGTAGGCGCCCTTATCAATCGTCACCCCGGGCTGGAAATTGAACGCAGATCCGGGGGGTAAAAGGCACTCCATTTAGAGGGATACCGGGCGCGTGGCCCCGTCCGTTTCGCGCCGGCGGATCGCCCTGTCATTTCGCTCCCGCCAGGGGTCCGCCTAGGGCTCCGGCAGGGCCGGCTTTTCCCACGGGTTTGCGTTGGGACTCGCCTTCGCCAAGCCGGATTGCCGCCGCGCCAGGCGCCAGAGATCTCCCGGAAGATGGTTGTCAGGTAATTGTTTACAAATATGTTATGATCAACGATGGCAGGGCTCGACGTGGAGCGCAGCGCCGGGGCGAACGGCATCCACGCGGTCCTCCCGCGCCTTCCGGGGCGCCGCTGGGATAAAGTGCTCAAGTCCAACCCAACTGGGACGATTTTCGCGCTACGGGACAATCGACCCACGCCGCATGCAACTCGCCCTATGCCCCCACCTTGGTCCGTCACGCCTGCGAGGATGAACGCCCAAGATTTCCAGGCGGCTAAGGCCTAAGCGCGGAGCGCCAGATCCTCCAGCGACCCGCTCCCGTCCCCCAGAACCCGCACGACTTTTCTAAGCCATGAAACCCACCAAGGAGCAATTCCTCGTCGCCCTGAAGAAGATCGAGAGGTTCAGCCCTGCGCCGGTCATCCTGGCGAGCGCCCTGCGGCTCCTGCGCGACCCCACGTCGGACATCGACAGCATCGTCTCCCTCGTCGCTCGCGATTCTGCGCTGGTGGCGGAGATCATCCGCTGCGCCAACAGCGCCTTCTTCGGGGGCGGGAGCAGCAGCAACATCAGCGAGGCCGTTCAAAAGATCGGCATGCGTGAGACCATCCGGATCCTGAACCTTTCGGTTGCGCGGACTGTCAGCGGCCGCGACTTGGAGTGCTATGGGATCCACGGCGCGGATTACTGGGCGGAGAGCCTGTTCAACGGCCTGTTCATGCAGGCGCTGGCGAAGGAGACGGGAGAGGCGGACCCGGAGGAGGCGTACACGGCCGGGCTGCTGCGCTTCATCGGCCGGCTGGCGATCAACCAGGCGGTCGAGGACGTCAACGGGGGATTGTTTTGGGACGGCAGCGAGTCCATTTCGCAGTGGGAGATTGAGAACGTGGGACTGGCGCAGGCGGAGGCGGGCTCCATGCTCCTGGGAAGCTGGCACTTTCCTGAGAAACTCGTCCAGGCCATCGGAATGCAGGAGCAGCCCGCGACGCTGGAGCAGGGCAACTGGATCGCCGACGCCCTCTATTTTGCCTCGGCGCTGCTGCCGCAGGGAGTGGGGACCCCATTCCTGCCCGCCGTGGGCCCGATCTGGGGATTGACGCCGGTGGGGAGCGATTTCATGCACCGTTGCGGCCTTGATCCCGCCATGGTGGACACGGTGCTCAGCTCCACCAGCCATTCCTTCGACACGATCCGCAAGGATTTCGGGGTCTGAGGCGGCGCCGAGGGCAGATTGCCCCGCCCTGCCTGCGAGCGCCGCTGAGAGTTGGCTTCCCTCGGTCGCTCTGCGTCCGCCGGGAAGGGCGCGGCGTCAGGACGGCAGGACCTTGGCCACGATCGCGAGCAGCTGCTCCTGGCTAAAGGGTTTCACAAGCCAGCCCGTGGCCCCGGCGGCGCGCCCCTGCAGTTTCTTGGAGGGGTCTGTGGCGGCCGTAAGCAAGACGATGGGAGTCCTGGAGTAGGGGGGCAGTGCGCGCAGCTGGCGGGTGAGCTCTATCCCGTCCGTCCGTGGCGTGTCGACGCCGGCAATGATGAGGTCCACCATGCCCTTGCGGAGGATCCCGAGGGCTTCCTCCCCATCGCCGGCCTCGATTGCAACGTGACCCGCGCCGGCCAGCGCGGACGAGATCATCTTTCGGACGCCCGCCGCCCCGTCCACTGTGAGGATCCTCTTACCCATGTGCGGATGAGGTTGACCGCGGAACATGCGGCACGGCGCCGACGCCGGGAGTGGATTGGGCTAATGGGTTCATGAGAGATGCCATCCGGGCCGAGGGGACCGGGGCAGGCCTGGTCAGTGCTGAATCGGCGCGCAGGGCGGGGGACTTTAACGATATAAACCCCCGTCCCTTCTGGGCCCAGGGCGCGCCCGCGGTCACGGCTTCACCGGGACCGGGGCCGCGCGCGGGTCGACGGGCCGATCCTTGGGCTCCCAGAGCGTGACCCTCGATATGTGCTCGTAGGGCGGATAGAAAATGAATGCCCCGGTGACCAGCTCCGTTCGGCCGTCGTTGAAGAGGTCAGCCGCCTTGACGACGATCAGGTGGGTGGGTTCGTACGCCAGGATCCGAGGAGTGAAATTGCCCTCGCCGTCGTTCTCAAAGCACATCAGAGAGACCGCGTCGGGCTTGCTCCAGTCGTTGAAGCCGCAACAGGCGACGATGTCCAGGTTGCCGTCGCCGGTGAGGTCGGCCACGGCAGGGCTGTACGCCCCGGGAAAGTCCCCGAGCCTGTGGAAGGCGAACTTCCCCTTCCCCTTGTTCTCGAGCCACTGGACGCCGTGCCATGGCCGGGAGCCCGGCGTCGCATAGTCAAATCCGTCGCCGTTGGTGTAGACGATGTCGGGGCGGCCGTCCTTGTTCACATCCGCGATCACGAGGCCGCTCAGGCCGAAGTCCCGGTTGGTGGATCCGTAGAGGACCTGGTCGCGGAAGTGCCCCTGGCCGTCCCCGAAGAACGCATGGATCTCCTCCGTGTTGTGCGTGACCAGGGCGACGATATCCAGGTTGCCGTCTCCCAGAAGGTCCGCCACCGGCGCATGCACGGTGCCCGGCAGGTCGAGCAGCGTGTGGCTCTTGAATTTCCAGTTGCCCAGGTTCTCCATCCACTGGACCTCGCCCTCGAGGTAGCCGAACTGGCCGACGACAAGGTCCAGGCGCCCGGACTTGGTCAGCGGGGCCGCGGCCACGTAGGTCACGCGCGCCACGTTCTCCAGCAGCACACGGTTGGTGAAATGGTTCGTCCCGTCGTTCTCGAGGACGACGACGGAGCCGACCTTGTCGTTGCTCGGCGGGATGACGCCCATGGACGCGACCAGCACGTCGAGATGCCCGGTGCCGTTCAGGTCGGCGACCTCGAGGTGGGCGGGTCCGGCTACCGGCTGCCCGATGTCCTGCTCCTCGAACACGCCCAGGCGGACCTGCCGGATCCAGGTGATCTTGTTCTGGCCCCCGTCGGCCACGAGGATGTCCTTCAATCCGTCTCCGTCCAGGTCCACGACCAGCAGGTCGGAGATCCACGGATGGCCCTCCGGCGGCCTCCCGATCGGCCGCTTCGTGTAGAAATCGAGCCCCAGAGGCCTGTGCCCCGGAAACCGCGCCGCTGCGGCGGACGCGCGCCCCTGCCTGGCCCGGGCCCTCGAGTCCGCGGCGAACTTGATGCCGGCGGCCGCCACCAGGAGGATGAGCACGGCCCCGGCGACGAGGCCTTTCTTCGCGAGTGATCCAGCGGTTGTCTTCATTGGAGGGTTGAGGCGGAGACCTGCCCGGAGAGCCGGCTCCCGAGGAGGCTCCGCAGCGCGCCGTCGTCCGGCGGCGCCAGCTGTAGGGCGCGCTGCCACTGCGCGCGCGCGCCGTCGTGGTCCCCGCTCAGGTACACGAGGTCGCCCAGGCCCATGCGGATCGCGGGATCGTCGGGCTTCAGCTGGGCCATCCTGCCCATGGCCTCCGCGGCGCCCTTGAAGTCCTTCATGTGCTTGCAGACATTCGCCTTGAGGGCGTAGCCCCGGAGTCCCTCGGGGAAGAGGCGAATGGATTTCTCCGAGTACCCGACCGCCGCCTCCATGTGGCCGTGCGCCGCCTCCAGGCTGCCGGCCGTGAGATAGGCCGTGTCGAGCATCGCCCTAATGCGCGTTCTCCTTGCGTCCTGGGCATGGCCCATGGCCTGTTCAAGGGGGGCGATGGCCGACCACGGATCCGCCTTCTCGAGGTAGTACTGGCCCAGAAATCCCCGCGAATCGACGTCCGAGGGAAACACCTTGGCGACCCGCAGAAGGCACTGCGCGGCCGCGTCGTGCTCGCCCGACTTCCACAGGATCGCGACGAGGCTCATGTTGGGCATGTAGAGGTACGGCTCCAGGCGCAGCACCTCCGTCAGCAGAGTTCGCGCGAGCTTCTCGTCCTTCATCTTCACGGACACCTCGCAGTAGGAGAGGAGGATGGGCACCGAATGCGGCAGCATCGCGTGGTATTTTTCCAGCATGGCGGCGGCATCGGCGGGGCTGCCCATCCTCAGCTGGGTGGCTGCCAGAAAGGGGCAGATCTTCTCGGGATCGCCGCCGTTCTCGAGCGACAGGCGGAACTGCCGCACCGCCTCCGGGTAATTCCCCGCCTGTTTCTGGGACCAGCCGTGGAGCATCGGCGGGATCCAGCCCTTCGGGTCGAGCTCCTCGAGCCTGCCCAGCAGGGGCAGCGCCTCGTCGATCTGGCCGGTCAGGCGGTACTCCTCAAAGTCGAGCGCCAGGCGCTGCTGGTCATAGCAGTCGCCCCGAAGCGCCTTCATCCAGGGATCGGGAGGGACGGGCTCGTGGGTCTGCTTGCTGAGCGCCGTCATCGCGGCGGCCTCGTCGGCCTGGCCCCGGCGGCCGAGGATCTGGGCCAGCAGCGCCGCCGCCGATGTGGACTCGGGATGGTGGGCGACCAGGTCCCTCAGGCGGGCCACCGCGGCGTCCTCATTGCCCCGCTGGAGCTCGATTCGCGCCATTCCGAGCGAGGCCTTGGGGTGATCGGCCTCGGATTTCAGGATCGCCGCGTATTGGGTCTCTGCCTCGTCGGCCTGTCCGTCCTTGAACAGGGCCTCCGCCAGTGCGACGCGGGCGGGGACATATTCGGGTTCGGACAGCAGCGTTGCCCTAAGCTCGGCCTGCCCGGTGGCGAGATCGCTCTCGTCCAGCGCGATGGCCGCCAGGTAATAGTGGTCGCGTGCGGACAGACCGCCCGGGTTCGAGGCGATCACCCTGTAGCAGGCGCGGGCCTCGTTGTAGAGCCGGTTGGCCTGGTAGAGGCGCGCCAACCCCCGCACGCCGTCGGAGTTGCCCTCCCGCAGGCCCGAGCGGGCCCGCTGCAGCGCCGCGTCAAACGGCTCGGGGAGACGGGCGTAATGCGCCGGCGCCGGAAGGCGGGGGCCGCCGTCCCGGCGCATGACAATGGCGGCCGTGGCGACGGCAAGAATAATGGCGCATCCCGCAGCCCAAAGTGCTGTTCGGCGTGTGCTCATCATAGACGATTCATCGTTGGGGTTGTCATGCAGCGGGGAAGGGCCGCGGAAGGAGCCGCCGGGGCAATATCCTCGCCCACTTCGCATAACACGGCGGCGGGCGGTTGCCGAGGCCGAAGTCCTCTGGCGCGGGGCAGGGGCGATCGGTTGACACCGCTCCGCAGCGCCACGCAATATGGGAAATCAGCCGTGAGCGATGAAGCCCCCCTGAAACCTCGAGACTCCGAGCGGGCTGCGCCCGCACCCGCAAGGGTCTGGCTTTTCCGCGCGCTGGCCGCAGTGGGGGTTCCCGCGGCCCTCTTCCTCGGATTCGAGGGCGCGCTTAGGATTGCGGGCGTGGGTCAGCCGGTGCGTTTTCTGGTCCCGGACGAGAAACCAGGCTTCGTCAGGAGCAACCCGGACTTCGTGGGCTCGTTCCTTCCCAGCACATTTGACCTGAGGCCCCTCAATTTCCGGGTCGCGGCCCACAAGCCCCCGAACACCGTGCGGATCGTGCTCCTTGGCGAGTCGGCCGCGCAGGGGATCCCCGTCCCGGCCTTCGCGTTCGCGCCCCAGTTGCGGGCCCTACTGAGGGCACGCTATCCGGGCAGGGAGTTCGAGGTGATCAACACGGGCATCGTCGCGATCAACTCGCATGTGGTCTACCAAATCGCCCGGGAGATGGCGGCCTATTCCCCCGACCTCTTTGTCGTCTACATGGGCAACAACGAGGTGGTCGGGCCCTACGGTCCCGGATGCGCCTACATGTCGGAGATGCCGCCGCTTTGGGTGATTCGGATGAGCGTCTTCGTCCGGTCCACCCGGACGGGGCAGCTGGTGGCCGCCCTCGTGGGGAGGCTCGCGCGGCGCAGCTCGCCGCAGGCCGAGTGGGGAGGCATGTCCATGTTCGTGAACAATGCGGTGAGGGGAGACGACCCCAGGCTCGAGGCGGTCTACCGGAACTTTGAAGCCAACCTGGGCGATATCGCCCGCCTTGCCTCACGCTGCGGCGCAAAGACGCTCCTCTGCACCGTCGCCTCAAACCTCAAGGACTGCGCCCCTTTCCTCTCGCTTCACCGGGAGGGGCTGGCCGGGCCGGAGCTGGACGCGTGGCGGTCGTCCTTCGAGCGGGGACGCGTCGAGTGGCTGCTGGGCGACGCCGACCTGGCGCGCTCCGACCTCCTCGAGGCGCTGCGCATCGATCCGCAGTACGCCGACACGCTGTTCATGCTGGGATCGCTCGACCTCCAGGCGGGGAACACGGAGGCGGCTAGGGCGCGCCTGATCGACGCCGAGCACTGGGACGCGTTGCGCTTCAGGCCGGACCCGCGAATCAACGAGATCATCCGGCGGGTCGCGCGAGGCGCCGACGCCTCCGTGAGTCTCCTCGACGCGGCGGTGCTCATGGGCTCCGACCCGTCGGCAAGCGCCGCGCTGTCGGGCAGGGACCTCTTCTTCGAGCACGTGCACCTTGACTGGAACGGAAACTACCTCCTGGCGAGGTCGATGGCGGAGAAGGCGGAGGAGGCCCTCTACGGGGCCAAGGTCGGGGGCCCGCCCTGGCTCGACTCGGCGGGATGCGCGGCCGCCCTGTCCTACACCGCGCATGAGCGCTACACGGTGCTGCAGAAGATTGCCACCGTGGTCGAGAACCCGCCCTTCACCAACCAGCTGACCTATTGCGAGGACGAGGCGAGGCTGGCCCGCGACTTGGCGGGGGCGAAGGCGGCGGCCAACGATCCCGGAAATCTGAGGCTTGCGAAGGACGCGGCGCTCCAGGCGTGCGCGAGGGACCGTGAGAATGCGGACCTGCCGAAGATCGAGGAGGGGGTGGACGACGACCTCGGCGACGTCGCGGGCGCCCTGGCCGACGCCGGGCGGTCCGCGCAGCTCCAGCCGAGGAGCTTCGCCCTCGCCACGGACGAGGCGATAAAGCTCTCGAGGCTCGGCCGCTACGCGGAGGCCGAGAAGCTGCTGGGAGGGGCGGCGGCATCCGCCTCGCCGAGGGACCTGGCTGCGATGGCCCCGGCCTACGCGGACCTCTTCACGCGCACGAGGCGGTTCGAGGAGGGCAGGCGCTACCTTGACCGCGAGATCTCGCTTCGCCCGTCCGACTTGAGCCTCCGCCTGGTCCGAGGCCGCCTTGCGGAGTTTGCGGGCGACACCGCGTCGGCCGAGGGCGAATTCCGCTCCATCCTGTCCGCGGATCCGGGGGATCAGGCCGCGCTCGAGAACCTCGTCAACCTGCTCAATGAGTCGGGGCGGCAGGCCGAGGCCGAGAAGGAAAGCCTTTGGGCCGTCGACCATCAGCCGAGAAACCTGGGCAACAACCTGAGGTCAGCCATCATTTGCGCGACGCACGGCGATGACGTGCAGCAGGTCCGATGCCTCCTGGCGGCCGAGCGCTGCGGGCCCGTCTCGTCCGGGGTCGAGGTGCAGATCGCGAAGAGGCTGTTCGCGAAAGGGCATCTCGAGGAGGCCCTCTCCCATCTGGCCGAGGCGAGGCGCGTCTCGCTATACGAGGGGGACCCCTCGATGACCGAGTCGATCGGCAGGGCCATAGTGAACCTGCGCTCGCAGATGCGCTGATCCCGGGGCGCCCGCGCCGCTGCGATGGTTTAGGGTTGGCGTTGATGCGAACACGGGTGTTGTAAGGGCATGGTTGGGTTCCCCCTTTGCGTGATCCTGCTGGCGATCCTCCGGCTCGCCGCCCAGCTTGCACTTGAGGCGCTGAACCGGAAGGAGGCGCTCCGCAACGCGGACCGTCCGCCGGGCGCGCTCACGGAAGTGATGGACGCCGCCACCTACGCAAAGTCGTTGGACTACACCCTGGCAAAGAGCAGGCTTGCCTCGACGGAGGCGGCCTACGGGGCGGGGGTCCTGATCGCGATACTGTTCACCGGCATCCTCCCGTGGCTGTGGGCGAAATTCGACAGCCTGGCGCCCGGCGCCTCCTGGAGCGGGGCGCTCTTCATTGTTGTCTCCGCGATCCTCCTAGGGCTGCCGGGCCTTCCCCTGGAGTGGTGGGCGCAATTCCGGCTGGAGGAGCGGTTCGGCTTCAACCGCGAAACGCTCCGTCTCTGGGCGGTGGACCACCTCAAGTACGCGGTGCTCGCCCTTGTCATCGGATTCCCTATCGCGTGGCTGGTGCTGGCACTCGTGGGGTGGGCCGGCGCATCGTGGTGGGTCTGGGGGTTCTGCATCCTGTTCGGGTTTCAACTGCTGCTGATCGTGCTCTATCCCCTGCTCATCCTGCCGTGGTTCAACACGCTGACGCCGCTCCCCGAGGGGGAGCTCAAGGCGAGGCTGCTGGCGCTCGCCGAACGCACGGGGTTCCGGGCAAAGTCGATCGAGGTGATGGATGGCAGCCGGCGCTCAGGGCACTCCAACGCCTATTTCACCGGCTTCGGCCGCTTCCGCCGGATCGTCCTGTTCGACACCCTCGTGGCCCAGCTCGGTTCGGACGAGCTCGAGGCGGTGCTGGCGCACGAGATCGGCCACTACCGGTGCGGCCATATCCCGAAGCGCCTGGCCCTTTCGGCGCTCCTGCAGCTCGGGTCGTTCGCGATCGTCGCCGGCCTGGCCCGGGCGCCGTGGTTCAATGCCGCGTTCGGGCTTCCCGGCGGACGGATGGCGCCGGCCTTTCTCCTGTTTGGCCTTCTGGCCGGGCTTGCGACATTCTGGTTCGCACCCGCCGGCAACTGGATCTCGCGGAGGAACGAATACGAGGCGGACGCCTTTGCACGGGATGCAATCGGATCGAGCGCGCCGATGATCGGGGCGCTGCGCAAGCTATCGCAGCGCAACCTTTCGAATCTGACCCCCCACCGCCTCTACAGCGCGGTGCACTATTCCCACCCGACGCTGACCGAGCGAGAGCGCGCGCTGAGGGGTTAGTCCGGCCGCCGCACGGGAGGGGCAGGGGCCGGACCCCTCGAGCCCGGTCCATGCCCCCGGCTGGGCGGCCATCGTTTTGCCGCTTGCCGGGCGTCCGGCGGCAGGCAGATATTCCGGCGTACCTCATCTGCCTGAGCAGTGACACCCCGCCCCCCGTGAACCGTCATCTTATCGCTTCCCTCTCCCTGGCCCTGGTCCTCTGCGCGAGTGCGCGAGGCGACGAATGGACCGACGTCCAGGGAACCTCATTCAAGGGGGACCCCGCGGAGGTCATGGGGCCCTTCGCCCTCTTCCGCACCGGGCTCCACGAGGCCAGGAGGGTGCGCTGGCAGAATCTCACCCCCGCGGACTGCGTGAGGTTCTACCAGAAGGTGCGGTTGAAACCGGCCCGGGCCGCCGACTGGAGCAAGGCGGGGGGAGAGCTGACCCATGAGCTGCTGGGCAGGGTCGAGCGAGTGAACGGCGAGGAGCTGGTGAAGACCGATCTCAAGGGCGAGCCTGAGCCCGAGATCGTGGTCGTGTTCTTTGCCGACAACAGCGTCTCGCAGTCATGGGACTTGCTGGGGCATTCCATCGGCCCGTTCCAGAACCTTCAGCAGAAGTTTCCCGGCCAGGTCGAGGGCCTCTTCTTCGGCATGCGCCATGACATCACGGCGCATGTCGCCATGGCCACACAGATGAAGGTGCCGTGGCTCGTGACCGATTTTCGCCAGCAGTTCAAGCTGGAGACCACCGGGGCGTTCGCTCCCGGCCCGGGCGTGTTCAACCTTGTGGCCCTCAATCGGGACGGGGTCATGCTGTTTGTCTACTCCAGCCCCACCGAGGCCGAAATGGACAAGTTCTGGCTGGAGGTGACCCAGATGCTGGACCTGATGAGGCCGGCAAATCCCCGAAGCTGGAAGGACCGGCTCTATTACCTGCGCGCCGTCCAGCCTGTGATCCATGCCGGCGACCGGGCCGACCCGGTTCTGGTCGGCGATCCCCTGCTACCGGAGGGCCTGAGCAAGAATAAGGCCTACCTTGTGGACGCCACCCTCCAGGTGGGCCCCGATGGCAAGGTGGGCGCCGTCAAGCTGAAGGAGGACAGCATCATGCCGGCGGCAATGGCCCCCATGGTGACGGAGGCGCTCCAGAAGATGTCCCTCTTTGTGCCCGCCGTGGACAAGGGCGTCTTCGTGGACGGAACATATGCCTACCGCATAGAGGTCCCTCATTGAGGCGGCGCGCCGGGGCATCCGGCGCGCAAGGTCACTCGCGGAGCTTCCCCTCGACGGTCCAGGTTGTGGAGCGGCCAAGCCAGGTGATGCCGAGGACATATCCCTTCAGAAAGAGGCTCTCCGGCTGTTCCGGGTCGCGCCAAATGAAGCCGTCGTAGGTCTTGCCATTCTTGGGGTCGTAGATCGTGCCCCCCTCCCAGCGCTTCGTCTCGTCGTTCGCCTTGAAGCCGCGGAGGATGACCAGCCCGAGGACGCGGTCTCCCCTGCGCCCGGGATCGGGATTGTTCCTGTCCAGCCGGTCCTTGTCGTCCCTCAGCCACACGATGCTGCCGGTGTAGGTCCCGTCGGCTCCCCGTTCCACGCGGACCTGGGCGCCCCCGTCGACGGTGAGGTACAGCCCCGAGATGCCGTCGCCCCAGGACTCGGCTTTGGCGGCGCTGCAGACCGCCCCGAGAAGGAGCAGAGGAAAAATGAGCAAAAGGCGTTTCACGGGCTGCAGGAAGCGGACTTGACCGCTCCCGCAGGCTGCGGGGCCTGCGGCCCCGCGTCAACGGCCGCGCCCGCCCGTTCATGGCGCGAACCGGGATACGCGCTGGAAAGGCGCAGGGGTCCATTTGCGGCGGAGGGGGGGGATGCGGCCGAACCGCGGGCCGGCGGGCAACGACAGACCCGGGGGCCGGCCCCTATCTGGACTTGAGGTGGGCGCGCATCCAGTCGTCGAGCACGGCTTTGTCGAAGAAGTATCTGTCGATGTCGTCGGGCGAGCCGTGGGTGTCCATGAAACTGCCGTCGAGAATATCCTCGGAGCCGGATCTGAGCACGTCTCCGGACGGCCCGATCACGGACCAGCTGAACACGAACTCCGGGGGAAAGTTGCGCGTGACGATCCGGGTGTCCCGAACGCCGCCCTGGCGGAACTCGCCGGCGAGCCGGATGTTGGTGAAGCGGATGTTGAAGCTTTCCCCTTCGGGCAGGTACGCGGCCGCGCGACTGCTGACGAAGTCGCGGAACGTCTTGAGGACGTAGGCCCTGTCCTTCTCCAGCTCGACGGCATCGGCGTAGCGGAAGATCCGGATGTCGTCGAACCTCTCGGGGTGGTCGAATACGACGAGCGCGCGGGGAGTGGTTGCAGCGGCGTCCACGTCCTTGGCTCGGGGAGCCAGGCAGCCGAAGAGGGCCGCGGCGGCCGCGACGCCCGATATCAAGGGCCAGGCCTTTCTTGGCGGGTAGGGGGTGTGGTGCACGGGTTGCTCCCAACAGCGAGACGCGGCGCAACGCAAAGGGATGCGCCGCCCGTCGCAGGACACCGGGCTGCAGGCCGCGGCTCTTGCTGGGTCCGGCGGCGCCGACGGCAAATCGGGCTTGGACGCGGGTCGCCATTTCATACCGTTGGCCATGCACCGGTTACTGGCTGCAGTGTCCGCGTTGGCCGCTCTTTCGGCGGCGCAGCCGCTCGCGGAGGGTTCGTCCGGGATCGAGGCGCAGGCGGAGGAGGCCGCGCGCCTAGGGGCGGAAGCGGGCCGGGTCACGATTGTCCGCGACGACTGGGGGATAGCCCATGTGCGGGGGAAAACGGACGCCGACGCGGTCTTCGGGATGATCTACGCCCAAGCGGAGGACGACTTCAACCGGGTCGAGACGAACTACATCAACGCGATGGGCAGGCTCGCCGAAGCTGAGGGCGAGTCCTGCATCTATAAGGACCTGCGGATGAAGTTGTTCATCGATCCCGTGGCGCTGAGAGCGCAGTACGCAGCGAGCCCGGATTGGCTGAAGAGGCTGATGGACGCCTTTGCCGACGGCCTGAACCTCTATCTTTCGGAGCATCCCGGGGCTAGGCCCAGGGTCATTCGCCGGTTCGAGCCGTGGATGGCACTCTCGTTCACGGAGGGGAGCATAGGCGGCGACATAGAATCCATCGACGTGAAGGGCCTTGAGGCGTTCTACGGCCACCCCAGGACTGCAGGACCCGGACCGCGTCCGGCCACTGAGGCGCGGGCGGAACCGGCCGGGAGGGACGAGGAAGGGGAGCCCGGCGGCTCCAACGGATTCGCGGTCGCCCCGTCAAACTCGGCTGCGCACCACGCGCTGCTGCTGATCAACCCCCACACCTCGTTCTTCTTCCGTTCGGAACTCCAGATGTCGAGCGACGAGGGGCTCGGCGCCTACGGGGCGGTGACCTGGGGACAGTTCTTCGTGTACCAGGGATTCAATGATCGCGCCGGTTGGATGCACACCTCGAGCGGCGTGGATGCGGTCGACGAGTACCTTGAGACCGTGCAGGCAAGGGCGGGACGGCTCTATTACAGGTATGGCGACGGCGAGCGTGAGATGGCCGAGAAGCGGATCGTCGTTCCCTACCGCACGGCCGAAGGGATGAAGGAGAAAAGCTTCACCGCCTACTTCACCCACCACGGGCCGGTGATTCGTGAGGAGAACGGGAAATGGGTGTCGATCAGCCTGATGCAGGAGCCGGTTAAGGCGTTGATGCAGTCGTACCTGCGAACGAAGGCGAGAAACTACCGGGAGTTCCGCGAGACGATGGAGCTAAGGGCGAACTCATCGAACAACACCGTCTTTGCGGATGCCGACGGCGACATCGCGTATTTCCATGGGAATTTCATCCCGAGGAGGGATGTGCGGTTTGATTTCACCAAGCCGGTCGACGGGAGCGACCCGGCCACGGAGTGGCAGGGACTGCTGTCGGTGGACGAGACCCCGCACCTTCTCAACCCCAAGAGCGGATTCCTATTCAACTCGAACAATGCACCCTGGGCGGGCGCCGGGGAAAGCAGCCTGCGCAAGACCGACTTCCCCGCCTACGTCGAGCGGGGGGGCGAGACGGCCCGCGGGTTGCACGCGATCCGGGTCCTTCAGGGAAGGACGGGCTTCACGCTGGAATCGCTGATCTCGGCGGCCTACGACAGCTACCTGCCGTGGTTTGAGAAGCCCTTGCCAGCGCTGGTCAGGGCCTGGGACAGGCTTCCTGCGGGCTCCCAAATGAAGGCGGGACTGGCCGAGCAGGTCGACGAGCTTCGCCGATGGGACCTCAGGTGGGGCACAGGCTCCGTGGCGACATCGTTGGCGGTCTACTGGGGCAAGGAGGTCGGCACTCCGTTTGAGGCCGAAGCGAAGAAGTCAGGACTCATGCTTCAGGATTATGTGGGAGCGAGGGTGCCGGACGAGCGTTTGCTGGACGCGCTCTCGTCGGCCTCGGACAAGCTCGTCAAGGGCTTTGGCACCTGGAGGATACCGTGGGGGAACATCAACCGCTTCCAGAGGCTCACCGGGGATATCGAGCAGAAGTTCGACGACTCTAAGGCCAGCATTCCCGTCGAATTCACCGCTGCGGCCTGGGGGTCGCTGGCCTCCTTCGTGGCGAGGCCATACCCGGGGACGAATCGGTGGTACGGCACCAGCGGGAACAGCTTTGTCGCGGCCGTGGAGTTCGGCGAAAGGGTGCGCGCGAGGGCCGTCACGGCGGGAGGGGAGAGCGGCCACCCCGGCGCGCCCCATTTCGACGACCAGGCCGCGCGGTATGCCGACGGGGACCTGCGGGAGGTGTATTACTATCCCGAACAGCTGATCGGGCACACCGAGCGAGAGTACCGCCCCTGATGGGCGTCGTGAGGGTCACCTCGCCCACGCCTTGTTTTCGTGGCGAATGAGGGGTAGGCCCGTGTCGCAATGGCGCCGATCCAAGGCGGGGGCACGCGCCTCCCTTGGAGCCTTCAGGAGAATCTCCTTGCGAAAAGCGGAAGCGGGCCGATTAGTTTCCCCAGTCAGTCAGGTTTCATTTGCACGGTCTAGATCGTGAATCGAATCCGTCATAAAAACTGTTAGACGACCGCTAGTCGCTTCGGCCAGGGAAGTCACTTAGGCACGATATCGTCGGCGTGGTCTTCGTTTTGGAGACAGGGGCGCACAGCCTTAGCAGGCGTCGAGGATTGGGACCGTCGTACCGCGCCCTGTCCGTTAGACCGGCAATTCAGAAGGTGAGGCTCAGGAACCATCCAACCACCAACAATCAAAGGAGGACAACCTATGAAGCTCTCGCATCTCATTTCGCAACGGGAGGCGCTGCTGCGCCAGACCCGTCTGGCAAACCTTGCCTTTGCCTACCAGGAACTCGACGCGCTGGTGGCACGGATCGAGGGAGCACGGCTCCGCGGGCTCGTGTGCCTTGAGCCGCGCGATCCCGTGGCAGGCCGCTTTTGGCCGGTGTTGAAGGCCCTGGAGGGCAGCCAATCGGTGATCGAGGAGCATTTCACCGACGGGCACATTGCCGATCTGGCCGATGTCCTGGCGTTCAACACCGGCCGCGACGACGCGGTCGCGAACTTCCGGCTGGAAAAGCTGGACGAGGAATTCCTCGCTCCCTTGCGGGCCGAGCTGCTGAGGGCCGGGGTGCAGATGGAGCACAGGTCGCCCTCGCACTCCGCTCCGGGGCAGCGTGGCTCCACCTGACCACGCGCATTCTCAAAACCCGTCTGCGGTCTCGAGGGGAACCTGCGCATGAGCGCCGGCGTCGCCCGCTCTAAACGGGCGAAAGGGGTGGGGCAAACGATGGACGCCCACCCCGGAGGCGCACGCCGGGGGATCATGATGCCGGCGACGGGACCATGGGGGCCGGGATGCCGGGCTGCTTGAAACTGCTCGCCAATACCGAGCCACTTTTCATCGTAGGCGCGCGCCCCACGGACCCTCTCGGAATGTTCCCGATTGGCGCAACCATGCTAGAATCGACAAGTAAGGCGGTTTTCCTGAGCCACGCCTCGCAGGACTCGGACGCAGCAAAGCGCATCTCCGACGCCCTGCGCGCCCATGGCGTCGAGGTGTGGTTCGACGCGGATGGCGGCCTCGAGCATGGGGACGAATGGGACGCAAAGATCCGGCGCCAGATCAAGGAATGCCTCCTGTTCCTGCCGATCATCTCCTCCGCCACCCAGGCGCGCCACGAGGGCTATTTCAGGATAGAATGGGACCTGGCCGCCGAGCGCGCCCGCGCGATCGCCTCCGGCGTGCCCTTCATCCTTCCGATCGTCATCGACGAGACGCGCGAGCCGGATGCGCTCGTCCCGGACCGCTTCCGCTCCGTGCAATGGATGCGGCTTCCGGGTGGAATCGTCTCCGCGGACGTCCTGAGGCGCTTCCTGAAGCTCTGGTCCCACCGCGCGGGCGTCATCGCCCACGAGGCCGCAAAGGCGCCGGCCCCTGCGGAACATGCCCCCTATCCTGCAGCGCCTGCGACGACGGGCAGCGGACTGAGGCGCTACGCGGCGATCGGGCTCGTGGCCGCGCTCATCGCCGGCGCCGTTGCATGGGGCCTGTGGGGCCGCGGCAAGCCACCGGCCGCGGCGGCCGCGCCGGCGGCGCCCGACCAGAAATCCGTGGCAATCCTGCCCTTCGAGAACCTGAGCGACGACAAGGAGAATGAGTACTTCTCTGACGGCATCAGCGAGGAGCTCCTCGACGTCCTTACGAAGGTGCCCGGCCTGAGGGTTGCGGCGCGCACCTCATCGTTCTATTTCAAGGGAAGGAATGCCACCGCGCAGGAGATCGGGGCCAAGCTTGGGGTCGCGAACCTCGTCGACGGCAGCGTGCGGAGGGCCGGGACCTCCGTTCGGATCTCAGCAAGGCTTAGCCGCGCGGCCACCGGCGAGGAGATCTGGTCGCAAAGCTATACCCGGGATCTGAAGGACGTGTTCGCGGTGCAGACCGAGCTGGCGCAGACCATCGTCGAGCAGCTTGGCAGCCGGCTCGGCGGGCAAGAGGCCAAGGCTGAAATCTTGGCGGAGGTCCAGGCTGCCGAGAAGGGTGGCACCCGCAACGCCGAGGCTCACCAGCTCTACCTGCAGGGGAAGTTTTACACCAATCGGATCGACATTGATATGATCGAAAAGGGCGCAGCGCTGCTGCAGCGGGCCGTGGAGCTGGACTCCCACTACGCGCTGGCCTGGGCGGCGCTTTCCAAGGCTGGCGGCAAGATAAGCGGATACGCGGTGACCCCGGACGAGGTGACGCGCGGTTTGCAACTTGCGCGCTCAGCCGCGGAACGGGCGCTGGCGCTCGAGCCGGAGCTGCCGGACGCCCTGGTGGCAAAGGCCGACGTCCAAACAGCCGAATACGACTGGAAGGGAGCCTGGGGGACTCTCGCCCACGCGGCCGAACTGGCGCCAAACGACTCCGCAGTCCTTGCCGAGGACGCCGAGCTGCAGTTTACCCTCGGAAACATGGATCGGGCGGACGCGTTATCGACCCGGGCCGCCTTGCTGGACCCCGTCAACTCCGAAATCGCGCTCTACCGCGGATTTTCCTTGGTCGTCCAACACCGTTACAACGAAGCCGAGGCCGTCTTCCACACGATGATAGAGCTTATGCCCGATTCGGTGTGGGGCCACGCCGGCCTGGCGCTGACCGGCCGGCTTCAGGGTCATTTTGAGGAGGCGCTCAAGGAGGCCGTGCTTCCGAAGGCCGAATGGATAAGGGACTACCAGAAGGCCGAGGTGCTGTGGGCCCTAGGGCGCAAGGCAGAGTCCGACGCCGCTTTAAAGATGCTGATCGACGGTTTCGCGGGCGTGGCTGCCTACCAGGTGGCCGAGGTTTACAGTTCCCGAAATGATAACGACGCTGCGTTCCAATGGCTCGAGCGCGCCTTCCGCCAGCAGGATTCCGGCCTGCTTTGGATTCATTCGGACGTCGACATGGCAAACCTGCGCACCGATCCGCGCTATCAGGTGTTTCTCGCGAAGATGGGGCTGGCCGACGAACAGTTGGCGTGGGCGAAGCATGCTCCGTAGCCCGGACGCCGGTTGGCATAACGTTCTTCATGGCTGTGCGGCCGCAATTTCCGGATGAGCAGAGCAAGGCCGGCGAATTCAAGCGGCAGCCGGATGAGTTCCGCGATTGGGTGCGACGCGACGGTTCAACCCCTTATCGGCCGGAGCCTGGACGCTACCACCTCTATATTTCGCTGGCGTGCCCGTGGGCGTGCCGGACCCTGATCGTCCGGCACCTGAAGCGACTCGACAGTGCCATCAGCGTCACGGTGGCCGACCCCATCCGCACCGATGAGGAGGGATGGGCGTTTCGCGACGGGCCGGGTTACTCGACCGATCCCGTGAACGGATTCAAGTTTCTCCGGGAAGCCTACCTCGCGACGAACCCCCGTTATCGGGGGCGATGGACCGTGCCAGTGCTCTGGGACAAGAGGACCGGCCGGATCGTAAACAATTCGGAGGATGACATCTGCCTGATGCTCAACAATGAGTTCGGGTCGCCGAAAGGAACGCCGGACCTGTTTCCGAAGGAAATCGCGGCAAGGCAGGCGGCCCTGAGCAAGCGCATCCATGACCGTGTGAACAACGGCGTGTACCGTGCCGGCTTCGCAACGCAGCAGGCTGTCTATGAGAGGGCAGCGCGGGCTCTGTTTGACTGTCTCGATGAGCTTGAGGCGCGGCTCGGCAAGTGCCGGTTTCTTTTCGGAGAAAAGCCGGTCGAGACGGACTGGCGCCTGTTCTGCACACTGGTCCGATTCGACGCCGTCTACCACGGGCACTTCAAGTGCAACATCCGGCGGATTGTCGACTATCCCCACCTCCAGCGCTACCTCAGGCGCCTCTACCGAATCCCCGGGGTGGCCAAGACGGTCAATTTCGACCACATAAGGCGCCATTATTACGTGACCCATACGGAGATCAATCCGACGCGAATTGTGCCGATCGGCCCGGAGCTGGACTTTTGACCTCTGGTGCCGCGGGTTTCCCGACAAGGGGCGCTTACGGTAGAGGGCGTGAGGGTTGACGCCGTTCCGGCCCGGGAGGGGTAGGGCACGCCCGTGTGACGCAGGACATTGGATGGTCGAGCGAATAGAAGGGCCCCTTGGAGACAGTCCGGGGCGCGCGTCCCGATTCGACTTGGGTTCAACCGTTGGCCTGCCGTGCCGATAGATATGGGGATGAAGGAGCAATGGAACAGGCCCATGGATCGCGACCGCAGCTGGGCTGGAAGGGATGGACTCATTTCCTCCACGGCCAGGCCCCGCAGTTTTGCCGAGGGGCCGTCCGGAGAATGGACGCAGCAGTGAGCGCGTTCGCCATCCTCCTTTGCTTCGCGGGTCTTGCCAGCCTGGTTGGCTTGGCGGGGTTCACCTTCCATTGGAATTTTTTCGTCAAGCCGGGGCTGATTCAACTGGCCTACGAGAATCTCAAGTCGAGACGGTTTCCCGATCGTATCGAGATCGCCGGCCTCACCACCTACTGGGATTTCGTGAACAGCCTGGTCCTTGATGCCAGGGTCCCGCGTGAGGTCAGGGACAGGGCGGCCCATGAGGTGGAGAGGATAGTGCAGATCGAGCAGTATCTCGGACCGTGGGCGCGCGTTCGCCTGCATTCCACGCTGAACGCGGCGCTCCGCAGGCTGGAGTCTGAATGGAGGCGGGACTCGGCTAGGACTCCGATAGGCCTCCACGGTTCCTATCGTCCCGGGCAATAGGTGGCAGGTTCCGACCGGGACGGACAGGGACAGGGTCAAAATGGACAGTGTTTGGACGGTAAGAACTTGTCCACTGATCCGCCCTCCCGGCGTGGGGAATGGCGATTCCTTGCCAGGAAAGCGCGTTTGGTTCGCCATGGTGCTGCCCATGGGCTCCTTCTGGCTGAACCGCCATCCTGAACCTCAGGTCCTTGCATACAGCCGACGCCCGCCGCGGGCGGAGCTCCTCGATTTCGGTGGTGACAGCGTCGTCCTGATACCGGGGGTCGCCTCGACCCTCCCACCATCAGCGAATGAACCAGCGCACGTCCTCGGCGCCCGACCCAGAAAGATTGGCCTCCAGCACCCGCTGCTCGATCT
>CAYNLL010000002.1:0-13530 GCA_964398015.1 uncultured Opitutaceae bacterium
CGACATACCAGTCGCAGAAATCGTTCCAGAAAAATCCATAGAGCGCCTGGGTGGCAGCGCTGAACTCGAACGACCCGAGGCAGCGGTCCACCTCGCGCGTCGTGGCGAGGAGGCGCTCGAGGATCGCGTGGTCGTCGGCGTCGAACTTGGACGGGGCGATCCGCGCCATGATGGCCCGAATCGACGAGTTGTCCCCGGGCGGGCCGCTCATCTGGCGGAACCGGCACGCGTTCCAGAGCTTGTTGCAGAAGTTCTTTCCGTTCTCCACGCGGTCGTGGTGAAAGCGGATGTCCTGCCCCTGGGGCGCGATCGACACGATGGCGAATCTCAGGCCGTCCGCCCCGTAGGCGTCGATAAGGTCGAGCGGATCGGGCGAGTTCCCTTTGGATTTTGACATCTTGTCGCCTCCCATGTCGCGGATGATCCCCGTGAAGTAGACGTCCCTGAACGGGACCCGCCGCTCCAGCGGCTCGCCCGGCCGGGCGAATTCGAGGCCCGCCATGATCATCCGCGCCACCCAGAAGAAGATGATGTCCGGCCCGGTCACCAGCGTGTTGGTCGGATAGAAATAGCCGTAGCCCTCCTTCTCCATGGAGGCGGGGTCGGGCCAGCCCAGCGTCGCAAAGGGCCAGAGCCAGGAGGAGGCCCACGTGTCGAGGACGTCCTCCTCCTGCACCCAGTTCTCGGGGTCGGGCGGGCCCTCAGGGGACACATGCACCTTTGACGGGTCGGCCAGGTCGGCCTCGACGAGGCTGTCCCGGTCGATCCCCCGGCGGTACCAGACCGGGATCCGGTGGCCCCACCACAGCTGGCGGCTGATGCACCAGTCCTGGATGTTCTCGAGCCAGTGGAGGTACACCTTGGACCAGCGCTCCGGGTGGAACCGGATGGCGCCGTCGCGGACGGCCGCCTTCGCCTCCTCGACCCGGGGATAGCGCAGCCACCACTGCCATGTGAGCCGGGGCTCTATCGGGACGCCGGCACGCTCCGAGTAGCCGATGTTGTTCTGGTAGGCCTCCTCGCCCACCAGCGCACCGGACGCCTTCAGGAGCTCGGCCGCCTTCTTGCGCGCCGCGAAGCGGTCCATGCCCGCGAGCTCCGGCCCGGCGAGGGCGTTGAGCGTCGCGTCGGCGTTGAGGATGTCGAGGATGGGAAGCCCGTGGCGCTGGCCGACCTCGTAGTCCACCTTGTCGTGGGCAGGGGTGATCTTGAGCGCGCCCGAGCCGAATTTCGGGTCCACGGCCACGTCCGCGATGACGGGAATCTCGGCACGGTTGAGAGGGCGCCACACCTTCCGGCCGACGAGGCCCGCGAAGCGGGGATCTTCGGGATGGACCGCGAGGGCCACGTCGCCCGGGATCGTCTCGGGCCGGGTGGTCGCCACCTGGATGTACTGCCCCGGGGCGTCCGCGAGCTCGTAGCGCACCTTGAAGAGCGTGCCGTTCGCCGGCTTCATGATGACTTCCTCGTCGGAGAGGGCCGTCAGCGAGGCGGGGCACCAGTTGACCATGCGCTTGCCCCGGTAGATGTGCCCCTTTCGGAAGAGGTCCGAGAACACCTTGATGACCGCCTTGGAGTAGGCCGCATCCATCGTGAACTGCGTCCGATCCCAGTCGCAGGACGCGCCGAGCCTCTGCAGCTGCTCGAGGATCTTCGAGCCCTTCTCCCAGCGCCATTCCCAGACCCTCTCCACGAACGCCTCGCGCCCGAGGTCGTGGCGCGTCTTCTTCTGCTTCCTGAGCTCCCGCTCGACGACGGTCTGGGTTGCGATGCCGGCGTGGTCCAGCCCGGGAATCCAGAGGGCAGAGCGGCCCTCGAGGCGCGCCCGCCGGATAAGGATGTCCTGGAGCGTGTTGTTGAGGACGTGGCCCATCGTGAGGACGCCCGTGACATTGGGCGGCGGCATCACGATCGTGTAGGGCTCCCTGTCGCTGGAGGGCCTCCCCGCGAATGCCCCCGCGTCCCTCCACGAGGCGTACCACTTCTTCTCGACCTCGCGCGGCTCGTAGCTCTTGGTGATTTCGGGCATGGATAGCTCTGCAGCAAACCGGGATGCTGCGCGTCAGGCAAGTCCTCGGTGCGCGCCCCCGCGCCCTACCCCTGCTCGGAGCGACGCCGGGGCAGGCCGGCGAGGGCTATGGCGAGGGCCCCGGCGGCCGAGAGCCATGCGCCGGCCATGAGCCCTCCCTGTCGGAAGTGCATGTGCACAACCGCTTTCCCCGCCGGGACAGGCACGCCGCGCATCCACCCGTTGACGGGCACACAGGGGACCGGACGCCCGCCTATCTCCGCTTCCCAGCCCGGATACCAGGCTTCCGCGAGGACGAGGACCGCCCTGCCGGGGCTCTCGATGTCGATGTCGACAGTGTTCAGGCCGAACCGGGAGATAGTGGCCGTTCCGGCGGGCCTGTCCGGATCGGTGGAGCAGGCCCCGGAATAGGGATCCTCGACCAGGGCAGCCGCATGGAAGTCGGCGCCCGCCACCATGGCCCGGATGGCGGCGGGGGCGTTGGCAACGGTCCTCGTCCGCACCGCGAGATAGGCGCGCGGGTCGGGGCTCGCAGCGAACACGAGCCGGTCCCCTCCCAGGGCGAGGCTCGCCGAGAGGTTGACGGAATGCAGCCCGGGGGCTGCGCCGTAGACGAGACCGGACGGAACCGTGGAGTAGGCGTGCGAGGGATCGGCCCCCGCGGCGAGGTGGAGGTAGTTCCACACCCGGGCGAGGGAGAGCGACTCGTAGCCCACGACGCTCCCGACGTGGTAGATCATGCCCGCATTCTCCCTGAACACCTCCGGATCGACGCACACGCGCACCGGGGCCGCGGACGCACCCGCCTCATGGCTGCGGATCGCACCGATCACCGTGGACTCGAGGGGGAACTCCGAGATGAAGCGGTACGCCTGCTTGATCCCGTGGAGAGAGAGGCAGAGCCCTCCCATAACGGCCAGGGGAAGGACGAAGCGCCCGCGTCCTCCGGGCGCATCTCCCGTCCAGAGCCACCATCCCAAGCCCGCGGCCACGCTAAGCAGCGCCTGGACGCCCAGCCACGCCCAGCAGACCCGCCCCGGGTGCGACGCAAGGGCGTAGAGGGCCGCCCCCAGCAGGGCCGCGGCGGCGAGCCCTGCGGCCGCCTTCCGGCGCCGGGCGCCGGAAGGCGCGCCGGCCAGCAGCGCGGCCCCGATGATGAGCGCCACCGTCACCAGGACGCCCGCCCTCGCCGGCACCCTGAAGCTGCTCAGGCCCGGAAGGACCTCAAAGAGGAGGGCGAACACGGGAGTGGAGGGCCCCGCCGCGATGAGCGCGGCGCCGGCCGCCATGGCCGCGGCGCCGCGCGCCGCGGGTTCGCGGCAGCGCAGCAGGACCGCGATCCCGCCGGCGGCGACCGCCACCCCGACAAAAAGGTTGTACTCCCAGTTTACCCCAAACGCGCCCCAGGAGGGCCAGGCGAGCGACATCCACTGGGATCCCCCCATCGAGAAGGCCCCCGAGAACGCGATCGACGGCTGCGACCGGTTGCTCTGGGACACGAGCTGCATGAACGGGACGAGGACGCACCCGAGGAGCGCCATCGCCGCGAGGCAGGCGCCGAGCAGCGCGAGCTCGGTGCGCAGCCACCGCCCGCCCGCGGCGCCCCAGGGGGGGGACGCGAGCCAGCCCGTCGTGAACAGGCCGGCGGCGACCGCGGAGAGCCAGAAGATCTGGGGATGGCCGCACGCCAGCTGGAGGGCGAGCGTCAGCGAGAGCGCGGCCCAGCGCCGCCGGCCGGCCTCGTCGGCGAGTCCCGCCGCGAAGAGAAGCACCCAGGGCAGCAGGCAGAGCGCGTACACGTAGTTCACCTCTCCCTCCTGCATGCGGCCGACCAGGGGCCCGCAGAAGAGGAACACCGCGGCGGCACCCGAGGCCGCCGCCGCCGAGGCCCCGAATCTCCGCACAAGCCGCCCCATCCCCTCGGCGCCCGCCCATCCGTGGAGCAGGGTCCCGATCACCCAGCCCGCCTTCGCCCCGAAGGCCACCATGAGGATCGTAGCCGGATAGAGCACCGCCGTCTGGAGGTCGGCGAGGAACGGACGTCCCAGGCTGGAGTAGGGATTCCACCACGGAATCTCCCCGCGCATGAGGCTCTCCCTTAGGAAGTGCTGGTAGGGTTCGTAGAACCGCGTGTAGTCGATCCCCTGGAACGGCGTCGGACTGATGGCCAGGAACGAGAGGGTCCAGAGGACGGACAGCGCGAGCGGAGGCATCCACAGGCCGACGTTTCCCGGTGTGCCGAATCGTTTTCGCATCACGCGCGGCGAGGCTACCGGCCCCCCCGTGGTGATTCAAGAACGCGCTGTCCCCCGCCGTCCGGCGGGCGGGCGGGATCCCCCCGGGCCCACGTCCGGGGTTGAATACTGGCCCCCGTGGTCTTGACTGGCCCCGACTCCCATGCCCGAAACCCTTGAAGACAGGGCCCGCACGCAGCTTGCGTTCACCGCCGAGAGCCGCGGCGCGGAGCGCATTGCCGCGTGCAAGAGCTTCCTGAAGGAGTCCATGGCCTCCCTGCGCGTGCGCCACGACCAGGGCGTCTCGGGGCTGGAGATCGAGCACGGCCGCTCGGCGATCATCGACGCGATGGTCTCGCGCCTCTTCGACGGCGCCATGGAGATGTACGCCTCGAAACGGGGCGCGGCCCCGGCGGCCGTCTCGATGATCGCGCTCGGGGGCTACGGCCGCCGCGAGCTGGCGCCGTGGAGCGACATCGACGTGATGTTCCTGTACCCCACGAAGTCGAAGGCCGCCGCGGTGGCCCCCCTCCAGACCCACCTCACCGAGGAGATCCTCTACCCCCTCTGGGACTGCGGCCTCAAGGTGGGACATTCCACGCGCACGGCGGACGAGGTGTTCGTCCAGGCAAAGAAGGAGGTCATGGTCATGACCTCGGTCCTCGATGCGCGCTACATCGCGGGATCGGCCGCGCTCTGCGAGTCGTTCCTGCTCGCGTACAGGAACTTCTACACCACCGACGACCCGAAGGGCTACATCCTCACCCGCCTCGAGGACCAGGCGCAACGGCGCGCAAAGTACGGGGACACGGTCTTCAACCAGGAGCCCGACATCAAGAATGGCGTGGGCGGCCTGCGCGACTACCAGAACACCCTGTGGATGGCGCGCGTGAAGCTTGGGATCAACCAGATCGGCGAGCTGGCCGAGAGCGGAAACCTGAACGCCGCGGAGGTGGCCGACTTCAGCCGCGCCTATGACTTCCTGCTGAGGGTGCGCAATGAGCTTCATTTCGAGAACAGCCGGCCGACCGACGTCCTTAGCCTGGATGCGCAGCCGCGCGTCGCCTGGAACCTGGGCTACACCCAGCAAGTGCTTCTCTCCAGAGTGGAGCGCTTCATGCAGGACTACTACCGGAGCGCGCAGACCATCTTCCGCATCTCGAGCAACGTCGAGAGCCGGCTGGCGCTCTCCGTGGGCAGGAAGTCGAGCGGCGCGAAGATCCCCTTCCGGGAGACCCTCAAGAACGCGCGCCTGCGCAAGTCGAGGCAGGTGGACGGGTTCATCGTCCGGGGCGGGGAGCTCGCGGCCGAGGGCCCCACGGTCTTCCAGGACGACCCGGTGCGCCTGGTCCGCGTATTCCGGCACTGCCAGCGCCTGGACTGCGAGATCGATTTCCACCTGGCCCAGCTCATCCGGGAATCGCTCCCGCTGATGGCCAACATCGCGCAGTCGCCCGACGCCGCCGTGGCCTTCCGCGCCATCCTGTCCGAGCCGGGGGCGGTCTACCCCGTGCTCCACCGCATGCACGAGCTGGGCGTCCTGGGGCGCTTCATCCCCGAGTTTGACGGGCTCACGTGCCTCGTGCAGCACGAGTTCTATCATAGGTATACCGCTGATATACATACTCTTAACGCAATTCGTGAGCTGGACCTCATCTACACCGAGGCGGACCCCATCAAGCTCAAGTACCGGAGCGCCCTCCACGAGGTGGAGGATCCGGCCCTGGTCTACCTCACACTGCTCCTCCACGACATCGGGAAGGCCGAGGCCATCCAGAACCATTCGGTGTCGGGCGTTCGCATAGCCCAGCCCATTTTGGAGCGCCTCGGCGTGTCGGCCAGGGGCAGCGAACTTGTTTCATTTGTTATCAAAAATCATCTCGCGATGGCACGATTCTGGCAGAAGCGGGACGTAGATGATCCCAAGACGTCGGCCAGCTTTGCAGAATTGGTGGGTGACCCCGAGCGCCTTAGGTGTTTATATGTCCATACGTTCTGTGATGCCCGGGGGACCTCCTCGGACCTCTGGAACAGCTACAAGGACACGCTCCACACCACGCTTTACAGGAATACTCTCGAGCGTCTGAGGCTCGGGACAGCCATTGACGAGAGCCACGAGAACAAGCGAAAGATGACCCAACAAGAACTTATAGCCAAACGGATCCCCGGCATAAGCGACGACGAGATTGCGGCCCATTTCAGCCTGCTGCCGGACCGCTATTTCATCCTGACGGACGGAAGCGAGATCACGCTCCACATCCAGATGGTGAACAAGCTGCTCAAGTCGATCACGGCAACCGATTCCGTGGGCTCGCTGCGGCCCGTGATCGACTGGAAGGACGACCTGAACCGCTCGCTCACCGTCGTCAACGTGGTCACCTGGGACAGGGCGGGCCTCTTCTACAAGCTCGCGGGCGCCTTCAGCGTCGCGGGGCTGAACATCCTCGGGGCGAAGGTCATCTCCCGGACGGACCACATCGCGATCGACACCTTCTACGTCGTCGAACCCGGGCGCGGGGTCGTGCAGAACGCCGCCGCCCAGGAGTCCTTCGCCAAGATCATCGAGTCCACGCTTGTCTCGAGCTCGGACCTCTACCCGGAGATCGTCGCACAGGCCAAAAAGATCGCGGCCACGCGCTACCTCTACTCCAACGGGGGCGAGGTCCTGCAGAGCTCGTTCCCCCCCACGGTCGACGTCTACCACGAGATCTCGATGCAGCGCACGATCGTCGAGGTCCAGGCAAGGGACCAGATCGGGCTCCTCTACAGGCTGGCCAAGGCCATCTTCGACTTCGGCTTCGACATCACCTTCGCGAGGATCGGGACCGAGCGCGGCGTCGCGATCGACACCTTCTATATTGAGAGTGCAAACCACGAGGCGGTCGAGGATCCCGAGCGGCTGCGCGGCCTGAGGGCCGCCCTGGGCGAGGTGATCGCCCCGGCGCAGGTCCCCGTCTCCTAGGCGGCCCGGGGCCGCCGATGGGCCCCATAATCCCTTGCGATGGGGCCCCCGCGCCTGCACCACTCTAGGGATGAGCGAAGAAGCGGATCTGAAGGCACTCCACGCCATCTCCTCCCTCGCGTCGAGCATCGATGACCCGGGGGAGGCCACACGCGAGGTCCTCGCCCTGATCACCCGCGCGTTCGAGTCCGACAGCGGCCTCGTGGCGTTCCAGAATCCGGAGTCCGGCAGGCTTGAGGTCGAGGCGGGCATCGGCCTTCCCTCGGACGCGGACCGCACCCTCGTGCCCGGCCAGGGAGTCATCGGCTGGGTCGCCTGGCACGCCAAGCCGCTCCTCGTGCCCGATTCGGCGGCCGACCTGCGGAGCCGGCCGATGCGCCGCGAGACCCGCTGCGAGATGGCCGCGCCGCTCCTGGTCTCGGAGGGGCGGGTGCTGGGCGTGATCGAGCTCACGAGCGACCTGCCGGGCGCCTTCGGCGCGGGCGACCTCGCCCGCCTCGTCCTGCTGGCCGGCGAGGCCGCGCGGGCGCTCCACCGGCTCTGGGAGCTTCGCCACCTGCGCGGCAAGGCGCGGCAGCTGGAGGCCCTGATCGCCACCGGCCAGGCCCTCGTCGGCAAGCTCCAGCAGCGCGAGCTCTTCGACACCCTCACGCGCGACGCGTCCGTGATGCTGCAGGCCCAGGCGTGCGCCTTCTTCCTTCGCGACCCGGGCTCCTCCAGCCTCCGCCTGGCCTCGTTCACGGGGGATCCGGAGACGCTGTCGCCTGAGGGCGACCTGCCGCTGCGCTCCTGCCTGTGCGCCTCGGCCGTCCACACGAGGAAGCCCGTCTCTTTCACCGACATCCAGTCGCCCGAGTTCCATGACCTCGCGGACCTGCCGCGCGACCCGGCGCTCCGGTCGGTCCTCGCCGCGCCGATGCTCTTCGAGGGCGAGGTGATGGGCGTGCTCGTCATATTCACAGACCGGATACGGATATTCGACAACGATGAGAAGCGCCTGTGCAGCGCCCTGGCCAGCCTAGGCGCCGTCGCCCTCGAGAACTCGCGCCTTTATGCGCGCGTCTTCGCCAGCGAGGAGTCGCTGCGCAAGAACGAGCGGCTGACCACGCTCGGCCTCCTCGCGGCGGAGATCGCCCACGAGATCAGGAACCCCCTCACCGTCCTCAAGCTCCTCCACGGGGGGCTCGGCCTGGATTTCGCCGAGGGGGACCCGCGCCGCACGGATGTCCGCGTGATCGGCGAGAAGCTCGACCAGCTCGAGGACATCGTGACGCGCGTGCTCAACTTCGCCAAGGCCCCCACGAGCCTGCACTCCCGCCACCAGGCGGCGGAGATCGTCGGGGACACGCTCGTCCTCGTCAGGCTCAAGCTGGCGCAGAGCAAGATCAACGTCTCCTTTGAGCCGCCCTCCCAGTCGATCGTGGTCGAGGGGCACAAGGGCCAGCTTCAGCAGGTGCTGCTCAATCTGATCATCAACTCGATGCAATCGATGCCCGAGGGAGGCGCCATCACGATCCGCCTCGCCTCGGAGTCTCGCAGGTCCAGCCCCTTCGCCGTGCTCGACGTCGAGGACACGGGCTCGGGAATCCCGGACGCCGTGCGCGGGCGGATCTTCGACTCCTTCCTCACCGGGAGGTCGGAGGGGACTGGCCTGGGCCTGGCGATCGCCAAGCGCGTGCTGCAGGGCCACGGCGGCGACATCGAGCTCGTGAGCTCCAGCCCCGCCGGTACGACGATGCGCATCCTCCTTCCGCTGGCCCGGTGACGGCGGCCCAAGGCCGCCCGGATCACTCCTCGAGCTCGACGTTCCAGTAGGCGATGTCGAGAAAGTCCTTCCAGATCTCGCGGTGCTGGTTGCCCAACACCATCGAGATGACAGGCCTCCACTTCGGGCGGGAGGGCTTCCGGATGAGCCTCATCCCCGCCTCGTGCGGGAGCCGGTTCGACTTGCGCGTGTTGCACTTGATGCACGAGCAGACGATGTTCTCCCAGGTCGTCTTCCCGCCGTAGTCGCGCGGGATGACGTGGTCCAGGTTGAGCTGCTCGCGGGGCAGCACCCGCGCGCAGTACTGGCAGGAGTTCTTGTCGCGCTCGAAGACGTTGTTGCGGGTGAGCTTGAGCTCCTTGCACGGAAGCTTGTCGAAGAAGGTCAGCAGGATGACGCGCGGCAGGCGGATCGTGCGGGTCGGCGTGTGGACCGTCTCCATCTCGGCGAGGGGCGGGTTGTCGGCCGAAAAGTCTATCCAGTCCAGCATCGAGAACATCCGGAAGTCGTCCTCCTGCTGGTGGACGACGTGGGCGTGGCCCCGGGCGAGCAGCCCGAACGCGCGGCGGGCGCCAATCACGTTAACCGCCTGCCACAGGCGGTTAAGGACAAGCACCGGTTGATCGAGCGCAGCCTCCATACAGCTCATTGAAATAGTGAGTGCCGAGGTCCCGTGTCAAGCGGAGCTCCCCGTGTTAAGTTGGCATTAAATCTGCACTATCACCACACTGATGAAGCACTTACGTCTGGCGTGATCATGCCCTTCTTGCCAGCGACGCGCGTCCTTTCATCGTCCAGCGGTCCCCTGTGCGCTCGATGGTCCGCGCGCCGCCGGGGGCAACACACTGCATGTCGCTGAAATCCATCCTGTTCGGGCGCGAGAAATCTCTCACGGACAGAAACCTGTTCCACAGCATTTCCCTGATCGCGGTGTTCGCCTGGGTCGGGCTGGGCGCCGACGGGCTCTCGTCGTCGTGCTACGGCCCCGAGGAGTCCTGGAAGGCGCTCGGCGGCAACACCCACCTGAGCCTGTTCGTGGCGCTCGCCTGCGTGGTCACGATCATCGCGATCTGCGCGAGCTACTCCCAGATCATCTCGCTCTTCCCCACCGGCGGCGGCGGCTACCTGGTGGCGAGCAAGCTCCTGTCGCCCACATTCGGCGTGGTCTCGGGCTGCGCGCTCCTGATCGACTACGTCCTGACCGTGACGATCTCGGTCGCGAGCGGCGCCGACGCCCTGTTCAGCCTGTTCCCCGAAGGGGCGCAGCATTTCAAGCTCCTGTTCGCTATCGCAGGCGTGATCGGCCTGACGCTCATCAATCTGCGGGGAGTCAAGGAGTCGGTCCTCATCTGGGTGCCGATCTTCACCGTCTTCGTCCTCACGCACGCGTTCGTGATTGTGTACGCGATGATCACCCACGCCTCGGGAATGGCAGGGTTGGCCGCGGGCACCGCGCACGAGGTCCACGCCGTCAGCGGGACCGTCGGGATGTTCGGCCTGATGGCCCTCCTGCTGAGGTCGTACAGCATGGGGGCCGGGACCTACACGGGAATCGAGGCCGTCAGCAACGGCCTGCCCATCCTTCGCGAGCCCCGCGTGCGCACGGGCCGGCGCACGATGGTCTACATGGGCGTCTCCCTCGCCGTGACCGTGGCAGGGCTGCTGGTCGCCTACCAGCTGTACGACGTGCAGGTCGACCCGGACAAGACCCTCAACGCCGTCCTCTTTGAGCACATGACCGCGGGTTGGGGGCACTCCACCGGGACCGGCTTCGTGATCGTGACCCTGTTCTCCGAGGCCGCGCTCCTGATCATCGCGGCCCAGACCGGGTTCCTCGACGGCCCGCGCGTCCTGGCGAACATGGCGCTCGACCGGTGGTTTCCGACGCGCTTCGCGAACCTGAGCGAGCGGCTCGTGACGATGAACGGCGTGATCCTGATGGGACTGGCGGCGTTCGTCATGATGCTGGTGACCCGGGGCTCCGTGGATCTCCTGGTCATCTTCTACTCGATCAACGTGTTCATCACCTTCTCGCTCTCGCAGGCCGGGATGGTGCGGCACTGGTGGCAGGTGAGGGCGGAGGACCGCGGGTGGGGCCGCAAGCTCGCCATCAACGGCTTCGGCCTCGTCCTCACCTTCTCGATCCTGGTCTCGCTCACGTTCGTCAAGTTCTTCGAGGGCGGCTGGGCGACGGTGGCCGTGACCCTGGTCTTCGTTGTCGCGGCGTTCCTCATCAAGCGCCACTACAACGGCGTCGGCGTTCAGCTCAAGCGCCTCGACTCGATCGTCGAGGCGGCGGAGATCGAGTGCAGCACGATCCCGGCCGTGCCTCCCGTCGCCGAGCGCAAGGCCCGCACGGCCGTCATCCTCGTCAACGGGTTCAACGGCCTCGGCCTGCACACGCTGCTCAACGTGCCGCGAATGTTCGGCGACACGTTCCGCAACTTCGTGTTCGTGCAGGTCGGCTCCGTGGACGCGGGCAACTTCAAAGGAGCGGCCGACATCGACGCCCTGCGCGAACACACGGAGGCCGAGGCGCAGCGCTACGTCCACTTCGCGACGGCGCGCGGCTACGGGTCGAAGGCCTTTACATCGATCGGCTACGACGTGACGAGCGAGGTGATGAAGCTCGCGCGCGAGGCCGCGAACGACTTCCCGAACCAGGTCTTCTTCGCCGGCCAGCTGCTGTTCACGAACGAGACGAACCTCACGCGCTGGCTGCACAACCACACGGTCTTCACACTCCAGCGCCGCTTCTTCCTCTCGAGCCTTCCCTTCGTGGTCCTGCCGATCCGGGTCGACGCCTGAGGCTAGTCCAGGAGGACCTGCCACTGGTTCTCGCGGGCAGCCCTTGCGGCCTTCAGCGCCCCCATCGCCACGTAGCGCTGGAAGTCCTGGCCCGCGAGCCGGACCCTCGGGGACTCGTAGCCGTCATCGGTGAGACGTTTCTGGAGCACCGTGTCTATGCCCCTGATCTGCGAGCCGCCGCCCGTGATGATGATGTTCTGAAGGAGCGTCACCACCGAGTCGGAGGACGCGGCCGTGACCAGCATCGTCAGCGCCGGGTAGATCCTGTCGATCAGGGTGTTGCACGCGTTGCCCAGGGCGTCGCCGATCTCAAGCGTCCTGCCCTTGCCTCCGATCACCACCTTGATCTCGAGCGGCTTGCGGCTCGGCCCCACGTAGGCGTTCGCCTCCTTGATCTCGCGCACGGTCAGGCGCGAGAACCCATTGCCCGGGTAGGTGCGCGAGAGCTCGTTGAAGAGGATCTCGTCGATCGCGTCGCCCGCGAACGGGATGCTCACCTGGTCGTCGCGCGTCGGGAAGTAGCCCTGGACGAGGCAGAGGTCGCTGGTGCCGCCGCCGATGTCGATCACGAGCGAATTCACGACCGGGTCGACGTAGCCCGACTGGCCCACGCGGGAATCGTCGCGGAACCCGAGCGCGGCGAGGAACGGCTCCGGGATCAGGAGGATGCGCGAGAAGATCCCCTGGGCGGCGTGCCGGATCGACTCGCGCTCAGGCTCGCCGGCGTTCGCTGGCACTCCGACCACCGCCCGGATCTCGGCGCGGCCGGTGGGGTCGGCCAGGATGCGGATGCGCTGCATGAAGTCCCGCGCCGCGTCCTGGCGGGCGATCACGCCCTGCGCCAGCGGAGAGACGAGGTCGACATGGAGCATCTGGCGGATCGCATCCTCGCCGTAGAGGATCCGGGCGTTTCCCGTGATGATCCCGTCGACGATGCCGTCCTTCACGTAGCCCACGACCGAAGGGAGCACCTTGCTCACCGTAATGTCGGTTGACCCCGGAGGGCCCGCCAGGACGCAGGACTTGTTCGTTCCCAGGTCGAGGCCGACGAGGAGGAGGGCGGCCGGCTTGGCGCCTGGGGACCGGACCGGGGTGATGGCCGCGGGGGCGGAGGGCGCGGCGGCGATGGGCTGCTTTTCAATGGTTGCGGATGTCATAATGGGTTGGACGAACGGGTTGGGACTGAACGAAGGGGGTCAGCGGGATGCGGTGCGCTCGCGCACCAGCATCTCATCGATGAAATCGGCGATGCCGGGCGCCATCGCCTTGGGGGCGGGCCGCGAGGGACGCACCGCCGGGGCTGCCGGGCGGGCAGCGCCCATTCCCGCGAGGCGCTCGGAGAGGGCGGGCACGAGAACCTCGGCGAACGCGATCGCCTCCGCCACGCGGCCCTCCTCCTCGGCATGGAGGCCCCTGAGGCCCTCCTCGACCTCCAGACCCGCGAGGCCGGATGCGCGGACCCGAGCCTCGGCCGCCGCAAGCTCGGTCTCCTCGACCCGCCTCGCCTCGTCGGGCCGCCCCTCAAGCCGCAGGAAGCAAACCCGCCGGTAGACCCTCCCCACCTGGATCCAAGTCGGGTCAAACCTGTGAAGGGCTGCGGCCAATGCGCTCAACGGTGAGGCACTGGACAGGCCCTGGCCCGGGCGGTTCGGAACTATTTTATCTGCGGGCCTTCCAATCGGAGTAAATCGACTCGACCTTGGAGCGCGCCCAGGGCGTCTTCCGCAGAAAC
>CAYNLL010000002.1:13540-22337 GCA_964398015.1 uncultured Opitutaceae bacterium
TTGACGCTCGGGTCGAACAGGAAGCACCGGATGGCCACGCGCCGCCCCATCTCCTCCCAACCCAAATGCTCCACGAGCTCGGTCAGCAGCCGCTCGAGAGTGACGCCGTGGAGGGGATCGCCGGAGTGTTGCCCGTTCATGGGAAGAGTGAGCGGGCGCGGGCGCGGGCGTTCAATCGATTTATCGCGCGGAGGCGCCCCTCGGCCGTGGCCGCAGACCGAGGCGGGGCCGTGAGGGATGGGGGCTTGCGCCCTGGGGCCGTCGGGCTACGTTCCCGGCTCCCCAAGACCATGCCACTGGATTCGCCCGCCGGAGACGGCCCTTCGGTCCCGACGACCCCGAAAAGGTGCCGCCTGCCGGTTCTCCTCCTGGCCGGGCTCGCTCTCGCGGCGGTTTGGCCCTGCGCCCTCCGGGCCGACCCTGCGGCGGACGCCGTGAACGCCGGGAACGCCGCCCTGGACCGGCAGGACTACGACCTGGCGATCTCCGACTACGACGCGGCGCTGCGGCTTAACCCGAGCTACGCCATCGCCTACTACGACCGGGGCCTCGCCCTCGACCGCAAGGGCGACGCCGAGCGGGCATTTGCCGACTACAGCGAGGCGGTCAGCCTGGACCCCGACATGGAGCTGGCGCACATCAACCTGGGGGTGCTCTACGAGAGAAAGGGCGACATTGACGAGGCGATCGCGCAGGACAACGAGGCCCTGCGCATCGACGCCCGCTCGAGCATCGCCCTTAACAACCGCGGCTTCCATTACTCAAGGAAGGACGACCTCGACCAGGCGATCGCCGACTACGACGAATCGCTCAGGCTCGATCCCAACTATGAGCAGGCCTACCTGAACCGGGGGCGGGCCCGCGAGAAGAGGGGGCAGCACGAGGAGGCCATTGAGGACCTGAGCAGCGTCCTGCGCTTGGATCCGCAGTCGAGCGAGGGCTTCTACGAGCGCGCTGTCGCCTATGACGCCAAGGGCGACCGCGACCGCGCCCTCGCCGACTTCACCGAGGCGATCCGCCTCAACCCGTCGTCGGCGGGCAGCTACTATGGCCGGGGTCTCGCCCACGAGAACAAGGGCGAGCACGACGAGGCCATCGCCGACTACACCGAGGCCCTGCGAATCGACCCCAGGAACGCAAAGGCGCTCAACAACAGGGGCGTCGCCCTTGAAAACAGGGGCGACCATGATCGGGCGATCGCCGACTACACCGAGGCGATCCAGGTCGACGCCGCTTACGGGCAGGCCTACGTGAACCGCGGCCTCGCTTATGCCGGCAAGGGCGACTACGACCGCGCGCTTGCGGACCTCGGGGAGGCTGTTCGGCTGGATCCGATGAACGCCGATGCGGTTTACAGCCGGGGCCTTGCGCATGGGAAAAAGGGCGAGCTCGACCAGGCGGCCGCGGACTACGGCGAGGCCATCAGGCTCAATCCCAAGCTTTCGAAGGCCTACAACAACAGGGGCCTGATCCTCGAGGGCCGGGGTGACCACGACCGTGCCCTCGCCGACTTCACCGAGGCCGCGAAGGCCGACCCCTCGAATGCCTTTGCACGCAACAACCTCGGGCTGGCCCATGAGCGGCAGGGCCGGCACGAGCTCGCGATCGCCGACTTCACGGAGGCGATCCGGATCAAGCCGGACTACGCCAACGCCTTCAACAACCGCGCCATGGCCGAGCTCGCCCGCGGGGACCGCGCGGCGCTGATCGCAGACTTCAAGGAGGGGGTGCGCCTCGACCCCGGCGCCGACTGGGCCCTGAACAACCTGGCGTGGGCTCTGGCGACGGCTCCCGAGGCCGGGCTGCGCGACGGTCCGAGGGCCGTGATCTTCGCCACGAAGGCCTGCGAGCTGGCAAAGTGGGCCAACCCCGGATGGCTCGACACACTGGCCGCCGCCGAGGCCGAGGCGGGAAATTTCGCGGAGGCCGTGAAATGGGAGAGGAAGGCTCTGGAGCTGGCGCTCTCGAAGGACGATGCCGCTGCCGTCCGCCGGCACCTTGGCCTGTTCGAGGCGGGGAAGGCCTATCACGACGGGGACAAGTCCGACTAGGCCGCCCCCGGGGTGAGAGCCCCTGGGGGCGCGCCTTTGCGCAGATCTTGCCATTCCTCGGCTGTGGCTTGTCATCCGCCGGGGAACGCTTGTCGGGCGCGGCGGGACGGCCTAAATCGTTGCAAGGAGCCTGCGGCAGCGCATGTAATCCCCGCCACACAAAAGAACCCTGCTCGCCCCGGCCGCCCCAGCCAGGAGCCGCATTCCCAAACCCAGGGGGGCCATTTGCCGCAGCCGCCCCCTCCCTCTGCAAACCCCACACCACCCAAAATGATACCGACCCCATACTCCCTGCGCGCCGCCTGCCTCGCGGCGGCGTGCGCCCTCCTCACCTCCACCGCGCTCGCCACGGACGGCTACTTTGTCCAGGGCTTCGGCGCGGTGAATTCCAGCCTGGGCGGCGCGGCGACCGCCGGCAACGACCAGGACCTGATCGGCAGCATCTACAAGAACCCCGCGACGGCTGTCCTGTTCGCCGACCGCACGGCCTCCATCGTCTTCGGCGACATCATACCAAACATCCGCACCGACAGCTCCGTGGCCGCGCTTGGATTGAACGGCACGTCGAACTCGACCGTCAACGGCGTGCCCTACCTGTCCCTCATGGGGTGCTGGAAGAGCACGGACTCGAGCCTTGCCTGGTTCGCGGGAGCCGTCAGCGAGGCCGGGCTAAGCTTCCACGCCTCGACCTCCGGCACCAACCCCGTGTTCTTCCCCCAGGCCGGGGCCGCCGGGAATCCCTACGGCGGCTTCTTCGGGGGCTTCGGAGACGTCCGCTCAAGCCTCTACGTCATCCGACTGCCCCTTGGGCTGGCCGGAAAGACCGCGGACCGCTGGTCGTGGGGAATCGAGCTCGCCCCGTCGATCGGGCGAAACCTGTTCACGCCCGCCGCATTTGCAGCGCCGACCCTCGGCACGAACGGCGCGCCCGTCTACGCCACCGTGCAGCAGCAGGACGTCCAACTCGGCTTCGGCGCCCAGGCCGGCCTGCGTTTCGAGGTGGACAAGGACCTGTCGCTGGGCCTCTCCCTCTCCTCCCCGACCTGGTTTCACTCCTACTCGTGGACCGTCTATGACGCCGCGGGCAACGCCCGCTCCATCTCCTTCCTCATCGACCGGCCGCTCACGGCCCAGATGGGGATCAACTACGCCGTGGCCGACGCGACCCATCTTGTCGCGGACGTGGGCTACATTGCCTACGGCTCCACGAATGGATTCGACCACAGCGGCTACCGCGCCGACGGTTCCATCGCGGGCCTGGGCTGGCAGGACGCCTACACCTTCGAGCTCGGAATCCAGCACGCGTTCTCCTCGAGCCTCGTCGCCCGCGTGGGCTACAACTACTGCTCGGATCCGATTCCCGCCAGCATGACGTTCTACAACGTCGGGTCGCCGCTGCACCTCGCGCAGCACGTGTCCGCCGGGTTCTCGTTCTACCTCGCCCCGGGCGCGACCCTCGACGTCTCGTACACCTACGGCTTCTCCAACACCCAATCGAGCCCCTGGTACAACCCCGCGGGCGCGGTGCCGGGCACCAACCTCACGTCCACCGTCTCCGGCAATGAGTTCGCCGTGGGGACGACGTTTACATTCTGATCTGCGCGGCGCGCCCGTCCGCCCCCTCGGGGCCCCGCGGACGGGCGGCCCAGACTGCCGACGGAAGTATTTTCTCCGCTAACGACTTGCGGTTTCATGCTGCGGGCGGAGCCAGGACGGTGGCCCCGGAAATCGCCCAGCCGGGGAAGATTGGCCTAATAGGGTCCCCCGGTTGTGCCGATTCGTCCTTAATGCCGCACCCAAACCGCAGCACCCCATGAACGTCCTGGTCGCAGAGGACAACAGGATCTCGCGCGAGCTTCTCCGAAGGATGATCGAGACGGGCGGGCGCCACACCGTGACGGTCGTCCACGACGGCGAGGAAGCCTGGAACGCCCTGAGCAAGCCTGACTCGGCGTTCGACGTCTGCATCCTGGACATCTACATGCCCAAGCTGAGCGGCCTCGAGTTGATCGAGCGGCTGAACAAGGACGACCGCCTGAAGCACATCTCTATCGTCCTGTGCTCCTCGGCTGACGACCGCGTCACCGTGCAACGGGCGATGGCCCTCGGCGTGACGCATTACATCGTGAAGCCTTACAACAAGGCCCTCGTGCTCGACAGGCTGGATCAGATAGCAGCCGAATTCGAGGCGAGCCGCATGCTCGAGGACCCGAAGGTGGTCTGCGAGAGGCTCGGCATCGACGCCGACCTGCACCGGGAGCTTCTGGAGGCTCTGGCCATCGATGTTCTGGAATGGTGCGTTCAGATGCGCGCGGCCCGCGCGGCGGCCGAGGCCCAGGCGCTCTACATCCGGGGACAGGGCATCCGCGGCTCGTGCCTGAACCTCGGGGCCATCCGCGCCTCGGTGATCATCGGCGACCTCGAGGCCCACCTGCAGGAGATCTCGGCCAAGGGCCCGGCAGCGGAGACGCTCTTCACCTCGGTCCCGCTCTGCGCGCTGGTCGACGACCTCGAGCGCGGCGCCCGGATGGTCGCCTCGCGCATAAAGAAGGCCGCCTGAGGGGGCATGCCGGGCCCTGGCCGCGGCAGCCGTTCAGCGCCTCTGGCCCTGCAGCAGCGGCGAGGCCCGGGACCAGGTCAACGCGAGGAGCGCGCACCCGACGCACGCGGAGCCCGCATAAAGCACGAGCGCTCCGTTCCAGCCGTACCGGTCCACGAGGATTCCCGTCGCCAGGCTGCAGAAGGCCGCCCCCAGGTATCCAAAGAGCCCGGTGAGGCCCACGGCGCTCGCGGACGCCACCTTGGTCGCGAAATCCGCAGCGGCGACCGCGACGAGCATCTGCGGGCCGTACACGAAGAATCCGATCGCGGAAAAAAGCCCCGTCATCGTCAGGACGTGGCGGTTGGGCACCGCAAACAGCGCCAGGGTGAACGCAATCAGGCAGACCATGAAGCCCGTCGAAACCGGCCCGCGCCGCCCCTTGAAGACGGTGTCGGAGAGCCAGCCCGACGCGTAGGCGCCGAAGATGCCCGCCACTTCGAAAGCCGAGAGCGAGACGCCCGCCTGCACCAGGGTGAATCCCTTCGCCTCGACAAGGTACTTCGGCGCCCAGCTCAGGATCCCGATCCTGACGACGTAGACAAAGAAGTTGGCCACGCTCACCACCCAGACCCAGGGGTTCATGAGGATGTGGCGCCGGAAGATCTCCCGGAAGGGTACCGCGGGCCCGTCGGCGCGCCTCGCCGCCTGCTCCCGGTACACCTCTATGGGGGGAAGGCCCATCGACTCGGGCGAGTCGGTCAGCCGGTTCATCAGCCAGAAGGCGCCCAGGACGCCCACGACCGCCGGCGCCCAGAACGCCGCCCTCCAGCCGTGGACGGACACCAGGTAACCCGCCCATACCGCGATCACCGCGCCGCCGATCTGGTGCGAGGCGTTCCAGACGCCCCAGGCCCGGCCGATCTCGCGCGGGCTGTACCAGTACGTCAGCAGGCGCGTGCACGGGGGGACTCCCACGCCCTGGAAGAGGTTGTTGAGCGCCCACATGAGCCCGAAGAAACCGAGGCTCGTCCCCAGCCCGAAGAACAGGTTGATGACGGCCGAGAGCAGGAGGGCGATGCCGAGCAGGTAGCGCGGGTTGGCCCGGTCCCCGACCACCCCGCTCAGGAACTTGGAGAACGCGTAGACGATCGTCGCGGCGCTGAGCACCCTCCCCCACTGCGAGTTGGTGAAATGAAACTCATCGGTGATGGACTTGGTGGCCATCGAAAGGTTGTTGCGGACGAGGTAGAATACCGCGTAGCCGGCGGTGGTCGAATACATCACCCTCAGTCGCCAGTAGCTGTACTTCCGGGCGATCACCCCGGCGTCGTGGATCGTCGGTGCCGGGGGCTGAGTCCTCAGCCGGGCGACGACGGACGCGAGCGGGTTCACCTTGATTGAGGGAGGCGGCGGCGCCCTCAAACGGGCCCAGGAAAATCCGCATCGATGCCAAGGTTGTCCAGCTGGGGCCTCACGAAGGTCTCGTAGCAGTCGGGGCATATGCCGTGGCTGAACCTGGTCCCCTTTCGCCGACTGAAGTAGGCCTCGACGCTCTGCCAGTACTTCTTGTCGTCCCTGATCTTCTTGCAGTACCCGCAGATCGGAAGGTAGTCCTCCAGCTGTTCCACCTGCCTGGACAGGCCGATGATGCGCTCCGCCACGTGGAGCCTCATCCCGAGTTCGTCCGCGTCGATGGGCTTCGTCAGGAAGTCGTCCACTCCCGCCTCGAGCGCCAGCTTACGGTTCTCCTTCGTCACCCGGTCGGAGCTGATGAGGATAAAATAGACGTAGTCTCCCCCGCGCTGCCGGATCAGCCGGCAGAGCTCCAGTCCGTCGATTCCCGGCATCCTCCAGTCGCTCACCACCACCCGGTAGCCGCCGGCGACCAGGCGCGCCAGCGCGTCCGCGGAATCCTTGGCATGCTCGGCCTCATGGCCCAGCGAGCGCACCACGGCCATGAGCTGGAGGGCAGCGACGGGCTGGTCCTCGATGGCCAATATTCTCATTGGGGAAGGAGGCTGCGCCTCGCCAACTCGTTGCGCAAGCCAAGGCACGCGCCCCGCAGGCGCCCGAGCTGGGCGGGGACCTTGGGCCAGTCAGATTGCCTCGCGACGCGCTCCAGCTCCAAGGCCACGGCCCGCACCTGCCTCCCGCCGAAGGAGGCCGCATTGCCGCCGAGGCTGTGCGCCTCGTCCGCGAGCATCCCGCCGCTGTGCTGCGCGGCCATCTCGTCCATCCTGTCGAGCCGCTTCGCCTCGTCGCTCAGGTACAGTCGAATCAGCTCGGGCAGCAGCGAGGGACCCTCGGCTCCCGGGCAGTTCCGAGCCGCCTCCATCGCCTCGTTGTCGAGGATGTCGTCGGCGCCGCTCACGGCCGCCTCCGCGGCCGGGGCCGCGAGGCTGCGCACGAGCCCGCATTTCTCCAGCACGGACCTCAGCTCCGCCGGGCGTATGGGCTTGGTGACAAAATAGTTCATCCCCGCATCAAGGCACAGGGCCCGGTCCTCTGGGCCCGCGTAGGCTGTGAGCGCGATTATGGGAATCCGCACGTTGGCTTCTGCGACCATTCCGGCCCGTATGCGCATCGTCGTCTCGTAGCCGTCAAGAACGGGCATCTGGCAGTCCATCAGAACCGCATCAAACTCCTTCTCGCCGAGCCGCTCGATCGCGAGCTCGCCGTTGGCCACGGTCTCGACCGTGCAGCCCATCTTCGCCAGCAGCATCGAGGCCACCTGCCGGTTCGAGGGATTGTCCTCGACCACTAGGAGCCGCGACCCCTCCCACGCCGATGCCGGCCGGTCCCTGCGCGCGGGCGCCGCCTCGGGCGTGAATCCCGCCAGGGTGCGCGAGAGGCAGCGGCTCAGCTGCAGGGTGGTCACCGGCTTCGTCAGGAAGGCGGCGAAGGCGCCGCCGCCAGCGGCCTCCGCCGTCACCCCAGCAGGTGAAAGCAACACCAGGGGCACGCCGGCGAGCGCCGGCTCCGCGCGGATTTTCGCGGCGAGCTCCACTCCGCCCATGTCGGGCATGTGCCAGTCCACCAGCACCAGGTGCCACGGGCCCGAACTGGGCTCCCTGAGCAGGGCCAGCGCCGACGCCGCGTCGGATTGCGTCTCGACCTGCACGCCCCAGCGTCCCAGCTGCCCCCGCAGGATGCGCCGGTTGTTCTCGTTGTCGTCGACCACCAGCACCCTCCGGCCCGGGGGGATGGCGGCAGCGGGCATCTGGACCACGGGACCCCGCCTCGCAAACTCCAGCTCGAACCAGAACACGGAGCCCAGCCCAGGCTCGCTCTCAAAGCCGATCTGTCCTCCCATGAGGTCGACCAGCTGGCGTGAGATGGCCAGGCCGAGCCCCGTGCCCCCGAACCGCCGTGTCGAGCTGCCATCGGCCTGGGTGAACGGCTGGAACAGGAGCGGCTGCACCTTGCGGGGGACGCCCACCCCGGTGTCGCGCACCGCGACCCTGAGGCGCACCTGCTCGGGCGCCTCGGAGAGGGTGACGACGCTCACGTTCACGCCTCCGGCGTCGGTGAACTTGATGGCGTTGCCGACCAGGTTGGTGAGGATCTGGCGCACGCGGCCCCCGTCGCCCAGCAGCATGAAATCCATGGGGCGCTCGAACTCGCAGGTGAGCTCCAGTCCCTTCTCATGGGCCCGACCGGCGAGGAAGGCCACCGTGCTCTCGACCACGCGCCGGAAGTCGAAGTCCTCGGGGTCGAGCCGCATGCGCCCCGACTCGATGCGCGAGATGTCCAGGATGTCGTTGATGATGCCGAGCAGGTTCTCGGCGCCCCCCACCAGCGTGCTCACCATCTCCTCCTGCTCGGCGTTGAGGGGGGAGTCCGAGAGCATGCCCGCCATGCCGAGCACGGCGTTCATCGGCGTGCGGATCTCGTGGCTCATCGTCGCGAGGAATTCCGACTTGAGGCGCGAGGCCTCGAGCGCCTCGTCGCGCGCGAGGGCCAGGTGGCGCTCGAGGCTCTTGCGCTCGGTCAGGTCGATCGAGGTGCTCACGATCCGGAAGATCCGTCCACCCGGCTCGCGCAGGGGGGTGAGCCTCACCAGCCACCACGCCACCGCCCCGCGCACCTGCACCTGGACCTCCCTGATCACGGCCTCGCCCGTGCGGACGCACTCGCCGTAACGGGCGGTCGCCTCGGCCACCTCCTCCGGCGTCCTGAACAGGGGATGGTCGGCCACCGAGCG
>CAYNLL010000002.1:22347-38988 GCA_964398015.1 uncultured Opitutaceae bacterium
GCGGCCGAGGACGTCCTCCCGCCGCAGGCCGAGGAGGCGCTCGTAGGCGGGATTGGCCGCCACGAAGCGCACGGCTCCCGTTTCGTCGACGTCGGCCACCATGATCACCAGGTCCACCGACTCGTAGATGCTCTTCAGGAAGAGCTCGCTCGCCTGGAGGGCCGTCTCGCTTCGCCGGCGCGCCGTGACGTCCCGGAAGCTCCACACGCGCCCGACCACGCTGTCCAGGATCCGCTGCGGCCTGGAATACCGCTCGACGGTGCGCCCGTCCTTGAATTCCAGCACGTCGTAGCTCTCCGCACCCGGGTCCCCGTAGAGCTCCTTCACCTTGTCCACGAACTGGCCGGGGTTGACCAGCTGGTCGAGGACACACGCGATCGCCCTCGCGTCGTCGCGGGAGGCGAGCACGTCCTCGGGCACGCGCCACATCTCGATGAACTTGTGGTTGAAGGCCTCGATCCTGCCGTCCCTGCTGACCACCAGTATCCCGTCGGCCGTGGCCTCAAAGGCCGCGCGCATGAGCGAGTGCGCCTGCTCGCGTGCCTCCTCGGCCCGCTTGCGGTCGGTCAGGTCCTGCGCCACGCCGAGATACCCGGTGACCGCCCCGTCGTCCCCCTTTAACGGCGTGATGGTGAGCAGAACCGGGAACCGGCTCCCGTCTTTGCGCACATACGTCCATTCCCGCTCGTCGGCCCGGCCCGTCCGGGCCAGCGCCACGAGCGCCTCGAAGCCCGGCCGCACCTCGCGCCCAAGCTGGAGGCTCAGCTCGGCCGCGCGCGCCTCGATCTCCTCGGCGACATGGATGAGCATCGGCGTCGTGCGCCCCACGATCTCGCTCGCGGCGTAGCCGAGCATGTGCCCCGCGCCGCTGTTGAAGACCTCGACGGTGCCGTCGAGCCGGGTCGAGATCACGCTGACGACCGCTCCGTTGAGCGTCGCCTCGAGGAGCCGGTTGGTCTCCCGCAGGCCGAGTTCCGCCGCTCGCCGCGCCGCGGCTGAGCGGCGCGCCGACACGACCGCAGCCCCGAGGAGCGCCAGGGTCAGCGCGCTTCCGAGAACCTGCACCACCCGCGTCCTGCGCTCGAGCGACTCGCGCGCCTGCTCGCGCGTGGCAAGCAGGCGGGATTCCTCCTGCCTCACCTCGTCGGCTAGGTTCACCAGCGCGCTTGTCGCCTGCCTCGGCAGTGCAAGCAGGGCAATCAGGTAGGGCCCCGCCGCCGCCGCGCCCCCCTCCTGGCGCGCGCGCACGAGGCCCGCGCTCTGCTCAAACTTTTCCTGCGCGAGCGTCCGCAGGCGGGCCACGCGGGCGAGCTGCGACGGGTTCTCGCTCACGAGGCGCCGCACGGCGTCGAGCTTCCGGAGGATCTCCTCGCGGTGCACGACCGCCCGCTGGCGGAACAGCTCGTCTCCCGTCAGCGCGTAGGCGCGGTCGGACGACTCCATCCTGGCGACCTCCTCGACAAAATGGTCGATCTCACCGCGGACCTCGAAGGTGTGCACCACCCAGTGGTTGGCCGCGAGCGAGTCGTTGTAGCTCTGAACGGTGACGAAGCCGATGGCGATGAGGACGCCGAACGCGCTCGACAGGAGCGACTGCGCAAGCGACCCGCCGGACGCCTCCGACCACTCCTGCTGGTGCAGCATCGCCACGAGCGCGAGCAGGCAAACCGAGGTCGGCAGCGCCATTCCCAGGTACGACGTCGCGCCTTCCTCCCCGAGCGTCGCCAGAAAACTGAGCAGCGACACCAGCGCGAACGTGGAGACGGCGCCGAGCGTCAGGGGCAGGAGCCAGCGGCCCGCCCTCCCCACCGCCAGGATGACGAGGGCCACGCCGAAGAGGAGGAACGCGACCGCCGCCGAGGGGGCCATCCTGCCCGAGAACGCCGTCGGATCCGCCCATGAGTTGCGGAACAGCACGTCGGCGCCGAAGGGCGTGTCGAGGAGGTGCTCCACCAGGGCCGCCGCGGCCAGCAGGATGACGGCGAGGCCGCAGGCCGCCGCGACCAGGCGACGCAGGCGGCTGAGCGCCAGCAGGCCGACGGCGCACAGGAACAGGCAGATCGCCGCGCTCATCACCATCGGCAGGCCGCCCGGGACCCACTGCATGAGGATTTCTCGGCCGGTCGCCCATCCCAGAGTCGCCACGCCTGCCATCGCCATGACGAGGCCGCCGACAATGCCCGGGGAAAAGGTCCGTGGACCGTGCGCAGAAGTGTTAGGCAAAGGTGGAGCCGAAGTGTCGCGCCAGTTGGGTTCCCGTATCAATCCTTCATTTGCTCCTCGGCTGGGGCGCCGCGCCTCCTCGCGAGGCTTGCGGCGCGCCTGCGAAGGCCCTACCCCGGAGCCGAAGATGGCGCGCACAACCGGAGTTCGAGGCGGCGGTCCACGGCACCGATGACCGAATCAAGCCTAGGCGGCGCCGTGCTTGTCGGAGGACGGTCCCGGCGCATGGGGCGCGACAAGGCGCGCCTGCGCGTTGGGGCCGCTCTCCTCTGGCGGAGGCAGGTGGCCGTACTGGCCGCCGCGGGCGCCCGCCCGGTCATGCTCGCCCTCAGGCCGCGCCAGCGCTCCTTCGGCGCGGGAGCGCCGGAGGTGAGGGACACCGTGGAGGGGGCCGGCCCGATGGGCGGGCTTCACGCGGCGCTCGCCGCCTCCCCGGCCCCGTGGCTGGCGGTCCTCGCCGTGGACATGGCGCGCGTTGACGCCGGGTGGTTCCGGCGCCTGCGGCGGCGGTGCAGGGCAGGCGTGGGCGCGGTTGTGGTGGAGCCCGAGGGTTTCCAGCCGCTGGCTGCGATCTATCCGCGAGCGGCGCTCGGCGTGGTGGAGGGCAGGATGCGCCGCCGCCGGTTCGCTCTCCAGGGCCTCGTGGCAGAACTTGTGAAGCGCGGGCGGATGGTCGCGGTCCGCGTGCCGGCCGCGGAGCGCTGGCGCGCGGCCAATTGGAATTTCCCCTCCGACATTCGCCCGGGAAGGGGAACCCGGCGGGCCTCAGCCCTCCCCAGGGCCGGTCCGCCGGAGCACGCCGTCCGATAGGATCTCGGCGCGCAGGCCCCCGTTGCCCATCAGGGCGGCCTCCGCCCCCGGGGCGAAGGCCTGCTCCATCCAGTAGCACGGCTTCGATTCCTGCATTCCCTTGAACCTGACGCCCTGGACCTCGAACTCACGGCCTATCAGCCCGTTGAGGTCGGCCCCCCGCGTGATGATGTTCCTGCGCAGCACGCCCGGCGATTTCGAATGGACCCCCAGCTTGTCGCAGAGCGCGCCGAAGGCCTCGGCGGCAAAGAAGGTGACCTGGCCGGGATAATCGTCCCGGTAGTCGAAGAACCTGTCCCCCTTTATCCCGCGACGGGCCACGCAGGCAATCTCGTCCACCTCGAGCGCAGGGTGCGAGCCCGGCTCCAATCCGTGCCGGCCAAAGTAGTTGTGGCCCGGCGAGACAAAGAGGTGGAGGACGTCCATGATGACCGCAGGCTTGAGCCGCACAACCGGTACGCCGAAACGCAGATTTCTCAAGCATGCGCTGCACCCGGCGGTTCCCCGCCGCGCGGCCCCTCTTAGCCGGGTCCCTGTGTTACGAATCGCACGCGCTCTCCGAGGGGCCTTTACAACCGGGGCTTATGGCATACGGTGCCCGCTGGTAAGGATCCCGGACCCCGCCCCCACCCCGTACCTGCTCGTCGAATGCAGCCCCAGACCGGAACAGGCGACATGTGTGCCTCCACCCGCCTGAATGTCCTTCGCGTCAGCGAGGAGGGCGTGACGGCGCAGGAGGATTCCGTGGCGACCGAGGAGCCGCTGGAGATCCAGCTCAGCTACGCGAAGCAGGGAGGACTGCGTGTGAACAAGAGCATTTCGGTCACGATGCGCACGCCCGGCAGCGACGCCGAGCTGGCAGCCGGCTTCCTTTTCACCGAGGGCATCGTCAGCGACCGCGGGCAGATCGAGGACATCTCCGCCGCCGCGGGGGGCAATTCGGTCCGGGTCTCGCTGCATCCGTGGGTCGACGTCGACCTTCGCGGCCTCGAACGCCACTTCTATACCACGTCGAGCTGCGGGGTCTGCGGGAAGGCCTCCCTTGACGCGATCCGGGCGGCGGGCCGCGCCCCCCTCGACCCCGACGAGCCCATGATCCACGCGGGGACCGTCTCGCGCATGCCCCAGACCCTGCGCGAGGCGCAGGCGGTGTTCGATCGGACGGGGGGCCTCCACGGCGCGGACCTCTTTGACCCCGCGGGCGCCCTGCTCTGCGTCCGGGAGGACGTCGGGCGCCATAACGCCGTCGACAAGGTCCTCGGCGTCCAGTTCCTCGCGGGCCGCACCCCCCTGTCGCGGCACATCCTGCTGGTGAGCGGGCGCGCCAGCTTCGAGCTCATGCAGAAGGCCGTCATGGCCGGCGTCCCTGTGCTTGCCGCCGTCGGGGCCCCGTCGAGCCTGGCAGTCAGCGTCGCCAGGCAGTTCGGGGCCACCCTGCTCGGATTCGTGCGCGATGGACGCGTGAACGTCTACGCCGGGGCGCAGCGGCTCCACGAGTCCCACTTGCCCCTGGCCCGCGCCTAGAGCCCATGGCCAACCCTCCCGATTCCCCAGCGTCGGCGCAACCCCCGGTCGAGGTGGAGGGAACCCGCATCGGCGAGCCGGGAACGACAGCTGCCGGCCTGAAGGCCGTCCGCGAGTCCATGGCCATCAGCGTCGGCGAGATGGGCATGGTGCGCGCCGCGCGGACGCTCCTATCGATCAACCAGAAGACCGGTTTTGACTGCCAGAGCTGCGCCTGGCCGAACCCCGACGGAGGCCGCCACGTGGCGGAGTTCTGCGAGAACGGCGCAAAGGCCCTGGCCGACGAGGCCACCCTCAAGCGCATCACCCCGGAGTTCTTCCAGCGCCACAGCGTCCGGGAGCTTGCCGCCCGGTCGGACTACTGGCTCGGCAAGCAGGGCCGGCTTACCCAGCCGATGGTGCTGCCGCCCGGAGCCGCCCACTACCAGCCCATTTCGTGGGACGACGCCTTCGCCATGGTCGCCCGGGAGCTCAAGGCGCTCCCGTCTCCCGACCAGGCCTCCTTCTACACGTCCGGGCGCACCAGCAACGAGGCCGCGTTCCTTTTCCAGCTCTTCGTGAGGGCCTACGGCACCAACAACCTTCCGGACTGCTCGAACATGTGCCACGAATCCAGCGGGGCGGCCCTCGGGCCCACCATCGGCATCGGCAAGGGCTGCGTGACCCTCGCCGACTTCGAGCGGGCGGACGCCATTTTCATCGTGGGGCAGAATCCCGGCAGCAACCATCCGCGGATGCTCACCGCCCTCCAGGCGGCCAAGCGGAGGGGCTGCAGGATCGTGAGCATCAACCCGCTCCAGGAGACCGGCACCCGGAACTTCAAGAACCCGCAGGACCTGAGGAACCCGATGCTCCTGCCCGGGCTCCTCTTCGGCAAGGGCACGGCCATCGCCGACCTCTGGCTCCCTGTGCGCATCAACGGGGACATGGCCGTCTTCCAGGGGATCATGAAGGAGATCCTTGCCGCCGACGAGCGCCGGCCGGGCCAGGCCCTCGACCGCGCCTTCATCGCCGAGCACACGCACGGGTTCGAGGAGCTCGCGGCCCACCTCGGCGCCGTCCCCTGGGACGCCATCGTCTCGGGAAGCGGGCTGAGCCGGGAGCAGATCAGGGCGGCCGCCGAGATCGCGCTCACCTCGCGCTCCATCATCGCCTGCTGGGCAATGGGGCTCACCCAGCACCGGAACTCGGTGGCGACGATCCAGGAGATCATGAATTTCCTCCTGCTGCGCGGCAATATCGGCCGGCCCGGGGCCGGCCCGTGCCCCGTGCGCGGCCACAGCAACGTCCAGGGCGACCGCACGATGGGTGTCTGGGAAAGGCCCACCGCCGCTTTCCTCGACAGGCTGGCGGCGGAGTTCTCGTTCCTTCCCCCGAGGGCGCCCGGCCTGGACGTGGTGGACACGGTCAAGGCGATGCACGCGGGGAAGGTGCGCGTCTTCTTCGCCATGGGGGGCAACTTCCTCTCGGCAACCCCGGACACGGAGTTCACGGCCGCTGCCCTGCGCTCGTGCGCGCTCACCGCCCACGTGGCGACGAAGCTGAACCGCTCCCACCTGGTCACCGGCGCGGCGGCGCTGATCCTGCCCTGCCTCGGCCGCTCGGAGGCCGACCTGCAGGAGAGCGGGAGCCAGTTCGTCACCGTCGAGGACAGCATGGGTGTGATCAGCGCGTCCCGCGGGAGCCTTCCGCCCGCGTCGGAGCACCTGCTGAGCGAGCCGGCCATCGTGGCCCGCCTGGCGAAGGCCGCGCTCGGCCCGGCGGTCCCCGCCGCGTGGGACCGCCTCATCGGGGACTACGACCTGATTCGTGGCCACATCGAGCGCGTGGTCCCCGGGTTCACCGGCTTCAACGCACGGATCAGGCAGGGCCCCTTCTACCTGCCGAACGGACCGCGCGACCACCGCAGGTTCGAGACGAAGACGGGGAAGGCGAACTTCACCGTTCATGCCCTCCCGGCGGACCCGCTCGGGCCGGGACAGTTTGTCATGATGACGATCCGCACGCACGACCAGTTCAACACGACGATCTACGGCCTGGACGACCGCTACCGTGGGATCCACAACGGGCGTCGCGTCATTTTCATGAACGAGCGCGACATGGAGGGCATGGGCTTGGTCCAGGGCCAGATCGTCGACCTCACCAGCCACTTCAACGGCGTGGAGCGCGTGGCGCAGAGCTTCATGGTGGCGCCGTACGAGATTCCGCCGCGCTGCACGGCGACGTATTTCCCCGAGGCCAACGTCCTCGTTCCGATAGACAGCGTCGCCGAGATCAGCAACACGCCCACCTCGAAGTCCGTCGTCATCACCGTGCGGCCCGCCCGCGCGCCTTCCGCCCCCGAATCCTGGGCGCGGGACGCGACCTGAGGGGCGGCCACCCACCTTGCCCCATCACAAGAACACCCGAACCCAAGAGCACCATGCTGTCGTTCCTCGATAGAGACCGCACCGTCGCCCCGCCTGGATTCAATCGCTGGCTGGTCCCTCCGGCCGCGATCGCCGTCCAGATGTGCATCGGAGAGATCTACAGCTTCAGCGTCTTCAACGTCCCCCTGAGCCGCGCGATCGGCCTTTCCAAGTCGGTCCCCGGCCAGGACTGGACCGTGCCGAGCATCGTGCTGTGGACCTACTCGCTGGGGCTGATCATCCTCGGCTTCTCCGCGGCCATCCTCGGCAAATGGGTCGAGAGGAGCGGACCGCGCAAGACGATGTTCGCCAGCGCGTGCCTCTTCTGCGGGGGCCTTGTGGTCGCGAGCCTGGGCGTCGGCACCCACCAGCTCTGGCTGCTGTCGCTAGGCTACGGCGTCATCGGCGGGATCGGGCTCGGACTCGGGTACATCGCGCCCGTCTCGACGCTCGTCAAATGGTTCCCGGACCGGCCCGGAATGGCGACCGGCATGGCGATCATGGGCTTCGGCAGCGGGGCCCTTGTCGGCGGCCCGCTGGGCGTCACCCTCATGGACCACTTCAAGTCGACGACGTCGATCGGGGTGCAGGAGACCTTCCTCGTCATGGCGGGGCTCTATTTCATCATGATGAACTTCGGCGCGCTCATCGTGCGGGTTCCGGCCCAGGACTGGAAGCCGGCCGGGTTCGTCGCCTCCGAGCGGCCGCAAAAACTCGTGACCCAGGCGAAGGTGTCCGTCGACACGGCGTGGAAGACCCCGCAGTTCTGGCTCCTGTGGGGGGTGCTCTGCATGAACGTCACGGCGGGCATCGGCGTGCTCGCTCAGGCCTCGCCCATGGCCCAGGACATGTTCGGGGTGAGCCCCGCCGTCGCGGGGGGTTTCGTCGGGCTGCTCAGCATCTTCAACACCGCCGGGAGGTTCCTCTGGTCGTCGCTCTCCGATTTCATCGGGAGAAAGGGGACGTACTGCGTCTATTTTCTGCTGGGCGGCGTCCTCTACCTGATGATTCCCTACTCCCAGCGCATCAACAGCGTCTCGCTCTTCGTGGGGGTCGCCTGCCTCATCATATCGATGTACGGCGGCGGGTTCGCGACCATCCCGGCCTATCTTCGCGACATCTTCGGCGTGATGCAGGTCGGGGCGATCCACGGGCGCGTGGTCACCTCGTGGTCCATGGCCGCCGTGCTCGGGCCCCAGCTGGTCACCAACATGGCGGCCTACCAGAAGGCCCACGGCGTCCCCCGGGAGCAGGCCTACAACACCACGATGATCATCATGGCGGGCGTGCTCATGGTCGGGCTTGTGTGCAACCTGCTGATTCGTCCGGTCCACCCGAAACACCACCACATGGACCCGGCTTAGCCGCCGTGCATCCCCCGACCCCATTTCCCCATGACCCAATCCACCGAAAAAACCTCTCCGATGATCGTGGCGGCCGCCTGGGCCATCGTGGCGATACCCCTGGGCTGGGGCTTCTACCAGAGTGTGATCAAGTCCAAGCCCCTCTTCAGCGCCCCGCCGGCGCCCGCCGCCCACGCCGCCGCACCGGGCACGGCGGGCAAGCCCTGACGCCTCCCGCGGCGCGACGCCTGCGCCCCTGAGTCCGCCGGCGGGAGCCACGCGCCTTCCCGTGAACCCTAAGGGGCTACCCAGAAGGCGCCCGCCCACACCGTTGTTGCCAAGGGCGTGGGAAGAAATTTCACTTGCCGCGCCCACTGTCCACCTTTCCTCGGCCGGCGGGAAACCCCCAAACGAAAGGCGACCTTATCCCATGAAAGCCATCGCATTTAGACTTCTCCTCCCGGCCTGCGCCTTCCTCGCCTTCGCCAGCACCGGTTTCGCGGAAAGCGATCCGCCCCTCCTCCTCCAGACGCCGAGCCTGAGCCAGACCCAGATCGCCTTCAGCTTCGCGGGGGACATCTGGACGGTGAGCCGCTCCGGGGGGGATGCGCGCCTCCTCGCCGCCTCCGGCGGCAGGAGCAGCGGCCCGATGTTCTCGCCGGATGGAACGAAGGTCGCCTTTACGGGGATACAGGACGGCAACACGGACGTCTACGTTGTGGACGCCGCGGGCGGGGAGCCCGTGCGCCTCACCTACCATCCGGCGCCCGACAGGGTGGTCGGGTGGACGCCCGACGGCTCCCGCATCGTCTTCGCGTCCAACCGGGCCACCACGCGCGACCTTCCGCAGCTCTACACCGTGGGGCTCGGCGGGGGGCTTCCCCAAGAGCTGCCCCTTCCCTCGGGCGCACAGGCGAGCTTCTCGCCGGACGGGACGCACCTGGCCTATGTGCCCTTCAACCAATGGGAGCCCGAATGGAAGTTTTACCGCGGCGGGCAGACCACGCCGATCTGGATCGCGGACCTTTCCGACTCGAGCGTGATCAAGGTGCCCCGCGAGGGCTCCAACGACCGCGATCCCATGTGGGTCGGCGACACTGTCTACTTCGTGTCGGACCGGGACGGACCCTTCACACTCTACGCCTACGACACAAAGGCGGCCAAGGTGCGCAAGCTGCTGGATAATAATGGCTTTGACATAAAATCGGCGTCGGCCGGCCCCGGGGCGATCGTTTACTCCCAGTTCGGCTCCCTGCACCTGTACGATCTGTCCTCTGGAAAGAGCGAGGCCGTGCGCGTCCGTATCGCCTCGGACCTGCCGCAGCTAAAGCCCCGCTTCGAGAAGGTAAAGCCCGAGCAGATACAGTCGGCGGCAATCTCGCCCTCGGGCAAGCGCGCCCTGTTCGAGGCGCGCGGCGAGATCCTCTCCGTCCCGGCCGAGAAGGGAAACGTGCGCAACCTGACGCAGAGCCCCGGGGTCGCCGACAGGGACCCGTCGTGGTCGCCCGACGGGAAGTCGGTCGCCTATTTCTCGGACGAGTCCGGGGAATACGCCCTGCACATCCGTTCCCAGGATGGCCTCGGCGAACCGGTGAAAATAGACCTGGGGAAGCCGCCCTCCTTCTTCTATTCCCCGTGCTGGTCCCCCGACAGCACCAAGATCGCCTACACGGACAAGCGCCTCAAGGTATGGTACGTGTCGGGTGCCGGAGGCGCGCCCGTCAGCGTCGACGCCGACCTGTACGACACGCCGATAGGAAACCTCGACCTGGCATGGTCGCCGGACAGCGCGTGGATCACCTACACGAAGCAGCTCTCCAACCACCTGCACGCGGTGTTCGTGTACTCGCTGGCGGACCACCGCGCGCGGCAGATCACGGACGGGCTTTCCGACGCGGGCTCGGCCCGCTTCGACCACAACGGGAAGTACCTCTACTTCACCGCCAGCACGCAGACCGCCCTGTCGGCCGGATGGCTGGACATGTCGAGCATGGACCATCCCGCCTTTTCCAGCATCTACGCCGCCGTCCTCCGCAAGGACCTGCCCTCGCCCGTCGCCCCCGAAAGCGACGAGGAGGAGGCGGAGAAGCCTAAGGACAAGGATGCGTCCAAGGACAAGGACGCGCCCAAGGAGGCTGCGGCAGCCGACAAGGCGCCCGCCGTCGCCGCCACGAAGGCGGACAAGGACGCGCCCAAAGAGGTTGCGCCAGCCGACATGGCGCCGGCCGTCGCCGACGCGAAGGCGGACAAGAAGGGCGCCGATTCCAAGCCTGCGGCCGACGCGAAGGCGAAGGGGGACGCCAAGGATTCCGCAAAGCCGGCCGTCGAACCCGTGCTCATCGACTTTGAGGGCCTCGACCAGCGCATCGTCACGATGCCGCTTCCCCCCGCCAACTACGTGGACCTTGAGACGGGCAAGGACGGAATCCTCTTTGCGGCTGCCGCGCCGAGCATCCAGAGCCCCGGCCAGGACGATGGCCCGAAGATCACCGTGTCGAAATTCGACCTGAAGACGCGCAAGACGGAGAAGGTCGCCGACGGCATCTCGTCCTTCATCCTGTCCGCCAACGGCGAGAAGATGCTCATTCAAAGGGACAAGAAATGGCTCATCCAGGACTCCGACAAGGAGGACGCCTCCGGCAAGGGCGCCCTCGCCATGGACAAGCTCGAGGTCTACGTCGACCCGCGCGCCGAATGGGAGCAGATGTTCCGAGAGGTCTGGCGCATCGAGCGGGATTTCTTCTATGACCCCGGCCACCACGGGCTCGACCTGGCTGCCGCGGAGAAGCTGTACCGGCCGTATCTCGGCGGCATCGCGAGCCGCGACGACCTGACCACTCTGTTTGGCGAGATGACCGGCTGGATCGTCGCCGGGCACGTGTGGGCGCGCGGCGGCGACGAGCCCAAGTCAGAGCACGTGTCGGTCGGACTGCTGGGCGCGGACTACTCCGTGGACAACGGCCACTACCGCATCGCGCGCATCTATCAGGGCGAGAACTGGAATCCCGAGCTGGAGTCGCCCCTCACCCGGCCCGGCGTCCGCGTTAAGGAGGGCGACTACATCCTGGCCGTCAACGGGCGCCCGTTGGCGGGCAGCGACGAAATCTACAGCCATTTCCAGGAGACCGCGGGGAAGCAGACGGTCGTGCGGGTCGGGCCGACGCCCGACGGAGCCGGTGCGCACGATGAAACGGTCGTTCCCGTGCCCTCGGAGACCAACCTGCGGTACCGGGCCTGGATCGAGTCCAACCGCAGGAAGGTCGAGGAGCTCTCCGGTGGCCGGCTCGCGTACGTGCACCTTCCCGACACGGGCGACGGCGGCTTCAACAACTTCAACCGCTATTACTTCGCCCAGGTCGGCAAGCAGGGCGCCATCCTCGACGAGAGGTTCAACCACGGCGGGTCGCTCGCCGACTATATTGTGGACATGCTCGACCGCCCGATCCGCATGATCAACGCGGCCCGCGAAGGCGAGGATTACGCCGAGCCGGCCCAGGCGATCCAGGGGCCGAAGGTGATGCTCATCAACCAGATGTCGGGCTCGGGAGGCGACGCCCTGCCGTGGATGTTCCGGACGAACAAGGCAGGCACGCTCGTCGGAACGCGCACCTGGGGCGGGCTGATCGGGATCGGCGGCTATCCGACCCTGATCGACGGCGGCACGATCACCGCGCCGCGCTGGGCGCTCTACGGCACCAAGGGCGAATGGGAGGTAGAGAACCATGGCATCGCCCCGGACGTCGAGGTCGAGATGGACCCGAAGCTTGTGCGCCAGGGCCATGATCCGCAGCTGGAGAAGGCCGTGGCCGTGGCTCTCGAGCAGCTGGCGAAGAACCCGCCCGCGACGTTCCCCCGCCCCCCGTATCCCAACTACCACCAGAAGCTCCCCGTCGACGCCGCCTCGCCCTGAAAGCGAGTCCCCGCGGGACCGCCCGCAGCGGGACTCTCCCAACGCGGCAGCCCGGGAATACCGGCGGCCGCTACCTCGGCCAGAGCCAGCCGAATGTGCCGGCCGTCAATCCGGCGAAAACAAGCCCGTCTATGGTGATCTTGAGCGTTGCGACCCAGGAGCGGCTGTACCAGATGGACATCTGCCAGAGGGCCGCGGAATAGCCGAGGAACGCCGTCACGCCGGCGATCCTGAAGACCTTGGTGTAGGCCGCACCGACGGGGAGCGCATGGCACGCGACGTACCCGGAGAAGAAACTGACGACGACCAGGTAGAGGAACCAGAGTCCGAGGCTTTTCCCCATCCGGAACATCCCGTTGGGCAGCACGGTGAGGATCATGACGGGACCCTTCTTCAGCTTCTCCTGGAATTCGGGAGTCCTCATCTCCGCGGAGCCCGAACACTGGGGCACCATGTAGTCGCCAGGCGGGATCGCGAAGGGCCGAAGGGTGTCCATCACCCTGTCCTGGTCAGGCAGCTTCAGAAAGTCGTTCTTGTGCCAGGGCAGCACCATGTGGATGAAGGCGCTCACGACGAACACGAAGACGGACGACAGCAGGATCGGGAGCCAGAGGGCATGCAAGACGGTCATGATGATCTCCTTTAGTTGGGAACGACGCGTTGTGGCCGAAATGCCGCTGGAGGCGGTGGTCCGAAACTGGCGAGCCTCACAATTTCAGTCAATCCGAAGGCACGACCACCCTGAGGACACGGAAGATGTTCAACGCGAAGGAAATGGCCCGACCCACCGCGGTCCTCCCGGCTCGCGCAGAGCGGCGTTTACCGTGAACGCTCGGTGCGTTGCGCGGTCAAAGGGAGCATGAAATACATTGTCGTCCTGCTGGTAGGCATAGCCCTGGGCCTCTACATCGCACGCTACCAGCTCCACCTTCCGGCGGTCTCCACCTTCCCCTCCAGCGAACCCGCCCCGGCGGCCCGCAGCGGGTTTGACGAAAAGATGCGCCAGTGGCGCCTCACTCCCGACGACATCAAGCAGGACCTCGCCCGCACCGGAGAAGTCGTGCGCAACCAGGCCGACGCCGTCGGCGTGAAGATCGCCGACGCGCGCATCGTCGCGGTGGTGAAGGCCAAGTACATCCTCGACCGCGACCTTTCGGCCTATGACCTCCATGTCTCCGTCAATGAGGGGCGTGTCGCGCTTTCCGGCAGCGTGGCCACCCCCGACCTCCTGGGCCGGGCTGTCGCGCTCGCCCTGGACACCGACGGCGTCGCCGGCGTCGATTCCAAGCTGGCCATAGCCCCGAACTGACGGCCGCCCGCCGGGGGGGCACGAGGGGTGCGCCCCTCGGGCGCCTATTTCCTTCACTCCGTCCCCTGAGGGAAGGAACCCTTTCCCCGCGAAGTGTTCGATGAGGATAGCCGTGACTGCATATCGCCCCATATTGATCGCCGCTATGGCCGCCACCACCCTGATGGCCTCCGCCCAGGGCGTGGACAGGATACTCGTGACGCAGGCGGGCCTCGTTCCCGAGGCCGCGTTCAGCGCACCGGCTCCCGGTCGCGGCACTCCAGTGGACCCAGGGACCGTCCGGGCGGACTTCGCGGGGATACCGGGCCTCGGCTCCGGAGGGAACCCCTTCCCGGCCGGTGGGAACCCTTTCTTCCAAGACTTCTTCCACGTGATGCCGCTGTATGTGGTCCGCGAGCGCCAGACCCCGGAATTCCGGCTGCGCGATGTCTACACCCACGAGGGCCTGGAGGCCCTTTCCTTCCACGAGCATCCCGGGCTCCACCTAGGCAATTTCCACGACCTGAACAAAAACGAAGCCCTGGTGCTGTTCACCGACGAGGAACGCCTGGACAACATCCAGGAATTCAGGGACACCGCACGCGCCTTTGAGGCCGGCGGGGACCTCGCGGAAGCCAATGCCATCCGCACGGCCACCGCGCGCGCCTTCATCCTTGAGGCGTCCGTCCCCTGCGAGGGGAACGACCTGTCGGACGCTCCCCAGACGAGGGGAGGCGCCCGCCTGACGAACCTCGAGCAATTGCGCCTGCCATGGTTGACGACCCGTTTCTGAGAATCGCGGCGAGCCCGTGAGTCCGGGAATGAACGAGGGCAGAAACCCGGTGCGCCGTCGCGCCGGCCGGGATCGCGTCGGGACGCGCCATGCTCAGGGTTAAGGGCGCACGGAGGCGGAGGGAGGTGGATTGGGTTCCTTTGCAGGGGTGCTTCACCCGATGAGGGCGCCCGCGAGCCCGCTTCGATTCAGAAAACCGATCATCCCGGGAGGCCGGGTGCGCGGTTACGCGGCCACGGCGCCGGCACCCTCAATGGGCTCGCGATCAATGTCCGCCCATCCATCATGCGCCCTCATGCACATTCCATCCCCCCTGAGGTTGATCGCAGCGCTCATGCTCGCCGGGGCCGCCGCCTTCGCAGCAGATTCGGATCCGGCAAAACGGGCCATCACGGCCGAGGACCTTTGGTCGGTGCGCCGGCCCGCGGCGCTCGAGCTCTCGCCGGACGGCGCACGTCTCGTGTTCACCGTCAAAGAGTATAACCTAGAAAAGAACAACTCCGTCACCCACCTCTGGATCATGGACACCTCCAGCGGCGCGTCGCGAGCCCTGACCTCAGCAGAAAGCTCAGACACCGACCCGAGGTGGAGCCCAGACGGGGGCAGCATCGCGTTTGTCTCAAAGCGCGGCTCCGACAAGGCGGCGTCGCTCTACGTCATCCGCGCCGACGGCGGCGAGGCCGAGAAAATCCTCGAACTGCCGCTGGCCATATCGTCCCCCCGCTGGCTGCCCGACATGCACCGCATCGTCTTCGCGACAAGCGTCCTGCCAAAGCTCGCCGGCGACATCGAGGCGACGCGGGCGGAGCTGAAGAGGCAGGAGGAGAGCAAAGTCACCGCGAAGGTGACGGAAAACGGCTTTTACCGCTTCTTCGACACGTGGCTCACGGACGATCGCGCCACCCACCTGATGACCGTCGACCTTGCGACTAAGAAGACCGTCGACCTCACCCCGGGATGGGGCCGCGCCTTCCGCTTCGACGGCGGGGTGCAGTACGACGTCTCTCCCGACGGGAAGTGGATTGTCCTGTGCGCGGGGACCACGCCGCCCCCCTTTCGCGAAAGGGAGAACACCGACGTGTACCTTGTCTCGGTGGACCGGCCGGCAGCCGAGTGGAAGAACCTCACGGCCGACAACTTGGGCAGCGACGAGAACCCCCTCTTCACGGTCGACGGGACCGGCGTCCTCTTCGGCCGCAAAGTTACCGAAGGCGAGGGCGAGAACACCAAGCTGATGCGGGAGGATCTGGCCACCGGCACAATCACACCGATGTTCCCGGGTGTCGACCTCTCGCTCCAGGGCTGGCGCTTCGCGCCGGACGGCTCGGCGCTGTATTTCCGCGCCGAGGATCACGGACGCACAAAGATCTATCGGGCGCCGGCCGGCGGCGGCTCCCTTGCGGCCGTGGTGTCCGACGGCACCAACTCGGAGATCGCCGCGGGCGCGAAGTCCGTCTTCTTCCTGAAGCAGAGCTTCACCCGACCGGACGAGGTCTACTCCCTTGACGTGGCCACGGGCGCCTCCTCCCTGCGCTCGCACCTCAACGATGCCCTCTTCTCCCAACTGAAGCTCGGCAAGGTGGAGGAGCACACCTTCGCCGGGGCGGACGGCGACCCCATCGAGCTCTGGCTCATCTACCCGCCCAACTTCGACCCCGCCAAGAAATACCCCCTGCTCATGCTCATGCACGGTGGGCCCGCGACCATGATAGGCGACCTGTGGCAGCCCCGCTGGAACGCGCAGGTCTTTGTGACGCCCGGATACGTGGCCGCCTGGGTCAACCGGCACGGGTCGACCGGGTTCGGAGAGAAGTTCACGGAATCCATCAACGGAGCCTGGGGCGAGAAGCCCTTCGAGGACATCATGAAGGGCACCGACTATCTCCTGGGCAACTTCGCGTTCCTTGACGCCTCGCGCACGGCCGCGCTGGGAGCGAGCTACGGCGGCTACATGGCCTGCTGGGTCTGCGGGCACACCGACCGCTTCAAGGCCATCGTCTGCCACGACGGGGCTCTCGACTTCACCACCCAGTATGCGTCGGATGTGGCGCTCTACTGGCAGGAGACGCCCATGGCGGGTTCTCCCTGGCACCGCACGCCCGCATACGACAAGGAGAACGCGATCAACTACGCGTCGCACTTCAAGACGCCGACCCTCGTGTTCCACGGCGGGATGGACTACCGGGTTCCGATCGACGAGGGCCTGGAATTCTATGCCGCGCTCCAGGCCCAGAACGTGCCCTCGCGCCTGGTCTACTTTCCCGACGAAAACCATTGGGTGCTGCACCCCCAGAACTCGGTGTTCTGGTACGGGCAGGTCCGCGACTGGCTCGGCCGTTGGC
>CAYNLL010000003.1:0-37800 GCA_964398015.1 uncultured Opitutaceae bacterium
CACGACCCGGACCCCGATCACCAGGTCGAGGAATTCCGCCCTGAAATCCGCCGGGGAGGCGGCCTCGTGAGCGACGCCCGCGCGCTCCAGGATGGCTCCGGCGGCCCGGTCGCACCGGAGCCTGACCCCCTTGGAGGACAGCGCGGCGCCCACCTGGGGCAGGAGCGCGCCAGCTGCCTCCGCGTGGACCAGGAGCTGCTCGGCCGCGTTGCAGACTCCCGGCCGCTGCGTCTTCGCGTTCACGACGATCGCCTGCGCCATCGCGGGGTCCGCCGCGCGGTCCAGGTAGACAAAGCATACCCCTGTGAAGTGCTTGATGACGGGGATCCTGCTGTTTTCCGCGACGAACCGGATGAGGCCCTCGCCCCCCCGCGGGATGATGCAATGGATGTGCGAGTCGAGCCTGAGCAGGGCCTTGAGGGCGGCGCGGTCGGTCGTGGGGACCAGCTGCACGGCATCCCGCGGCAGCGCGGCGTCGCCGAGCGCCTCGGCGATGATCGCGGCGAGGGCCGCGTTGGTCTCGAAGATCTCTCGGCCCCCGCGCAGGATCGAGGCGTTGCCGCTCTTGATGCAGAGGACGGCGCAGTCGACCGTGACGTTCGGGCGGGCCTCGAAGATGACCCCGATGACACCGATGGGGACGCGGACCTTGCGCAGGCGCAGGCCGTTGGGCCGCGTCGTCTCCTCGAGGACCTCGCCGAGGGGGTCGGGCAGCGCGGCCACCTGGCGCACGGAGGCCGCGAGGTGGCTGAGGCGGCCCGCATCCAGCGTGATGCGGTCCAGCTCCGCCGGGGTGAGGTCCTTCGCGAACGCCGAGGACAGGTCCCTCCCGTTGGCCTCGAGGATCGCCGCGTGTGACCGGTCGATCCGGTCGGCGATTCCGCAAAGCGCCGCGGTGCGGGCGGCGGCCGGCGCGACCGCGAGAGCGAGCGAGGCCGCGCGGGCCCGCTCGGCGAGTGCGGTCATTTGGGTTGCCAGGTCTGTGGACACGGGAAGCCTGCCACAATCGGCGCGCGCCGGCCCTTCGGCAAAGGAAAATTTGGCCTCAGTCGAAGATCCTGCCCTTGCGGAAGCGCCAGACCGAGACGCCCATCACGAGGGAGGTGATCAGGGCCAGGTATCCCAGCGTGGGCAGCAGTTCCCCCAGGGAGTCGTGGGACCAGAGGACCTGGCTGAATCCCTCCATCGACCAGTAGACCAGCGTCAGCTTGCTGAACCTCTGGATGTATTCCGGCATGAAGCTGACGGGGAACCAGGCCCCGCCGATGGCGCACATCAGGAGGATGACGAAGGTTGCGATCCCGCGCGCCGCCTCCGGCGTGGGGGCCACCGAGGCGATCAGCATGCCGAACGACGTGCACGCCGCCGCCGCGAAGACGCAGACGACGACAAGGAGGCCGAGGTGGCCGCCGATCTGGATCCCGTAGAGCATCTCGCCCGCGAAGAAGAGGACCACCAGCTGGATCAGGCCGAGGCAGACCCCGTAGAGGAACTTGCTCCAGAGGATGTCACCGCGGGTGACCGGACCGGACAGCAGGCGCTGGAAGATCCCCCCCTGCTTCTCCCAGAAAAGGCCGGTGGCCGACGCGGTGACCGCGAAAAGCAGGAACTGCATCGCCCATCCGCCGACCAGCAGCGTCGCCTGGGGCGACTTCACGTCCTTGCCCTCCACCTGCACGGTGTCGATCCTGAAGACCCTTGAGAGCGCATCGCCGCCGGTCGCGGCCGCGTCCGTCCCGGTCCTCTGCGCTGAGAGGTGCCCGAAGGCGAAGTCGCCCGAGTCCATCCGGGCCTTGATCGCGTCCTCGTCGCCCCCGAACGTGCCCGCCACGGCCTTGGCCACGGACGTGTTGAAGCTCTTGAGCCGCTGCTCGCCGATCACGGCGCGCGCCCGCGCCTGGAGCGACTGGCCCAGGAGCTCGGGCGCCTTCGTGAAGAGGGTCTTCTGGAGGATGCCGGTCACCATCTGCGCCTCGATGTCGTTCCTCGGGTTCGAGTAGATCTTGAGGTGGATCCCCAGCTTGTCCCCGGAGATGACGTCGCTCGGGACGACCACGGCGAACCTGAACGCGTCGGTGTGCATGAGGGGGCGCAGGTCCTCCTCCGTCAGGGGGCGCGTCGTCTTGTCATCGTTCACGAACGTCGTGAGGACCTTGAAGGCCGTCTCCGCCTTGAGCGCGTCCACCAGCCTGCCCGCCGCCGGATTTTCGCTCAGGTTGACGACCGCGAGGGGGATCCCGGCCGGGCCCGGGTCCGAGGCGTTCACATGGAAGATCAGGCCGAAGATGTAGATGAGAACGAAGGGGATGACGAAGGTGAGCAGGACCGACACGCGGTCCTTCGCGAAGATGGAGAAGTCCTTTTTGAGGAGTACAAGGATGGCGTTCATGGTCATTCGCGCAGGTTTCGGCCGGTGAGCTGGAGGAAGAGGGACTCCAGGGTGGGGCGCTGGCTGGTGAAGAGCCGCGCCGGAAGGCCGTGCCGCTCGGTGAGCGCGTAGAACGCGCTCATGGCGTACCCGGCCCTCGGCCTGAAGCGGTGGACGGCGTCGACGGTGGCAACCTCGCCGCTGGAGCCGAGCTCGGCGCACAGCGCCAGCGTCTGCGGCGTCGCGGGGAAGCGGATCTCCTCGTCGAACGGAAGGCGCGCCAGGAGCTCGTCGATCGTCCCGAGCGCCAGGATTTTCCCGTGGTCGATGATCCCCACGCGGGAGCACAGCCGCGTGGCCTCCTCCATGTAGTGCGTGGAGTAGATGACGGTCAGGCCGCCCCTGTTGAGCTTCTGGAGGAACTCGAAGATCGCGTTGCGTGACTGCGGGTCGATGCCGACCGTGGGCTCGTCGCAGAGCAGGAGCCTGGGCTCGTGGAGGAGGGCCGCCGCCAGGTTCAGGCGCCGCTGCATGCCCCCCGAGAATGTCTTCACCAGCCCCTTCCTCCGGTCCGTGAGCTCGACGGCATTCAGGACGAAGTCGATCCTCTCCCTGAGCCTGGCGCCGCGAAGGCCATGGAGCTCGCCGAAGATGCGCAGGTTGTGCTCGGCGCTCAGCTCCATGTAGAGGGCGATGTGCTGGGGGACAAGGCCGAGGGCGCGCCGCGCCGAGGCGGAGCCGGCGGCCACCCCTGCGCCGTCGACGGTGAGCGTACCGGCGTCCAGACCGCGTATTCCGGCGACAAGCGACATGAACGTCGACTTTCCCGCGCCGTTGGGCCCCAGGAGCCCGAAGAATTCCCCGGGGGCGATGTCGAGCGAGATGCCGTCGAGGGCGGTGACCGAGCCAAAGCGCTTGGCGACGCCCGAGGCCGAGACGACGGTAGAGGGGAGGTTCATTTTGGAGTCAGGATGGACTGGAGCGCCGCGACGTGGGATGTAAACGCCTGGCGACCGGCGGATGTTACAGAGATAAACGTCTTTGGGCGGCGCGCCACGAACGTCTTCTCGACGGCGATATAGCCCTTCGCCTCGAGCGTCGAGAGATGCGCCCCGAGATTGCCGTCGGTCAGCTTCAGGCTGTCCTTCAGGAACGTGAAATCGACCCGCTCGCATGCCTTGAGCTGGCAAAGCGCTGACATGATCTGCAGCCGTGCGGGCTGGTGGATGACTGGGTCAAGCTCGTCCATCGGCTTTACCGCCAGTTGCGGACATAGAATCCGGTGCCCACCATGGTGGCGCCCCCGAGCACGCTGAAGATCCAGAAGAACCCGGGGAAAAGGATGAACCCGGCGAGGATGAGCGCGCTCATCACGACCCCGATCCACAGCCAGTAGTTGTCGAACCAGATGCCCGCGACCACGTAGACCTGCATCCACAGGAGCGTCCCGTAGCCGAAGGCCGCCTTCCCGGTGTGGGGCACGCCCAGGAAGACGGGCCAGACCACATAGCCGAACACGAGCAGGGTGGCGCACACGGCGAGGAACCGCCAGTTGAACCGGCTTCGGATCTTGCCCCTCTGGGTATAGGCGATCGCGATGCTCGCCGCCAAGCCGGCCCAAAACAGGCAGTTGGCGGGGAACCAGAACCGGGCCTCGTCCCAGCCGTTGAGCAGCGACGCCGCGATCCAGACCGCTCCCCAGAGCCAAAGATAGAGGTGCCCCCGGTGCGCCCTGACCACGCTGCGCATCGCACGCCGCGACGCCTCGATTTCGCTTAGGGCTCTTGCAGCCTCCTCTGGAGAAATATTCACAACAGAGTACTCTATAAAACAGAGTAATCTGTCGATATTCTTATGAGGGAGTACTACAATCTAATTATAACAAACATGTTAACATATTTATTCTCCCGAGAATTCGGTCGAATTTTCACCCGATCAACCCAGCGCGCGCTTTTTGACCGCCGGCCATGCCGAATCAGGAATAAGGGGTCCGAGGTGCCGGACGGTCTCGGATCCCATGATAGAAGCCAGAGCGCCGCACTCGGGCAGCGTCATCCCGCGAAGGTAGCCAAACAGGAAGCCGGCGGCCCATGCGTCCCCCGCGCCATTGGTGTCGACGACGTCGGACAGGCGCACGGGCGGACTCCTGTGGGTTTCACCGGCCTTGGCGATCCACGAGCCCTCGCTTCCCATCTTGACCGCGGCGATCACGTTGTGGGAGGCCAGCTCGAGGGCGAGCGCCTCGTAGCCGCCCGCGTGGCCTGGAAAGAGCGCGCGGATCTCGTCCTCATTTGCAAAGACGACGTCGATCCCGCGGCCGAACTGCCGGAACATCCACTCCCGCGAGCCGTTCACCACCTCGAAGGAGGAGAGATCCAGGCTGATGGTGCAGCCGGCCTGGCGTGCGGCGTTGAGCACGGCCCCGCACAGCGCATGGTTGAACACGAGGTAGCCCTCGATGTGGGCGTGCCGTATCCCGGCAAAATCACCGGGCGAGATCTCCCCCGGGGAAAGCGTGAGGGCCGCCCCCAGGTTGGTGCGCATCGTGCGCTGCGCGTCGGGGGTCACGAGCGCCAGGCAGCGCGCGTTGGGCGCGTCGCCGTGCTTAAAGCGGCTCACGTCGATCCCGACGGCCCTGAACCTTTCGAGGTAGGTGTTGGCAAAGAGGTCGTTGCCGACCTTGCCCATGAAGGCCGTCCTCAAGCCGAGCCTCGCCGCGTTGAGCGTGGCGTTTGCGGCGGACCCTCCGGTCGACTGGGATGGGGGCGACGCCAAGAGCGAGAGGATGCGCGCCATCTCCGCGTCGTCCACCAGGACCATCCCCCCCTTCTCGCCGGGCACGTTGAAAAGGAACGACTCGGGAACCTGGGCCACGAGGTCCATGATGGGGGAACCCACCCCGACGAGCTCGATCTCGGTCCCGGTGGGGCGCATCAACGTGACTGAGCCACGGTGAGGCTCGTGGCGAGAAGCGGCTCGTCGTCGATCTCGATGAGAATGGAATACTCCCCCGGCTGCTGGAAGCTCAGGTTGCGGATCTCGTTGATGAGGTTGATGCGGACCAGCGGACCCTGGGAGTCGAAGGGGCGCTCGATCAACGGTTTGGGGTCCATGGGATTGATGCCCATGGAGATGCGCATCTTGTGAGGGCCCGCTGAAACGTCGGTCAGCGTCATGAACCACACCATGTGCGGGTGCACGACCGGGAAGTGCTTCGCCATGATGTTGGAGAAGACCCCGAGGATCGTGTGTTTTCCCGAGCTGGGGTCGATGTGCACGGCGTCGCACAGCAGCCAGGCCAGCAGCTGTGGCTTCGAGTTGACGTTTGTGCGTTCCACCGGAGAGCAGTTGGAGCGGCCCCGCGTGGCTGGGCAAATCATTTTGCGTGCCGCGGGGGGAGCGGCCACCCTTGGGCGTGTTCAATTCCCTCGCGCAATATCCCCATTGGTTCGTCGTTGTTTGTGCGGTGTTTGCAGCGGCGGTCGTGCTGTGGGTCCTGCTGAAACTGCTCAAGGCTACCCTGTGGATCCTCCTCGTCGGGCTCGTCGTGGCGGCGGTCGTCGCGGCCGCATGGATGTTCCTGAGCTAGCGCCGCTCCCGTTTGATTCTTGCGCGTTGCGGGCGGTGACGTTTATCCCTCTCGGGTGAAATACATTTTCGTGACGGGCGGAGTGGTTTCCTCGCTGGGAAAGGGGCTCACGGCGGCCTCGCTCGGCGCGCTACTCGAACTGCGGGGCCTGACGGTCCGGATTCAGAAGTTCGACCCGTACCTCAACGTCGATCCGGGGACCATGAGCCCGTACCAGCACGGGGAGGTGTATGTCCTCGAGGACGGCGCCGAGACGGACCTAGACCTGGGGCATTACGAGCGCTTCACGAGCGGAAAGCTTTCCCACCTCAACAGCCTGAGCTCGGGCCAGATCTACGAGAGCGTGATCCAGAAGGAGAGGCGCGGGGTGTACTTGGGCAAGACCGTCCAGGTGATCCCGCACGTGACGAACGAGATCAAGGAGCGGATCTATGCGGGGGGCAAGGGCGTGGATGTCCTGATCACGGAGATCGGAGGCACCACGGGCGACATCGAGGGGCTGCCGTTCTTCGAGGCGATCCGCCAGTTTGCCCTCGAGGTGAAGCCCAAGGATGTCATCTTCATCCACGTGACGCTGGTTCCGTTCCTTGCGGCGGCGGGCGAGCTCAAGACGAAGCCCACGCAGCAGTCGGTGGCGAAGCTGCGCGAGATCGGCATCCAGCCCCATGTCCTGGTCTGCCGGTGCGACCACCCGCTTGACACGGACCTCAGGGACAAGCTGAGCATGTTCTGCAACGTGCCCGTGAACGCGGTGATCGAGTGCCGCGACGTGGACAGCTCCATCTACCAGCTTCCGCTCGCGCTTCAGAAGGAGCGCATGGACGAGCTCGTGCTGGACCTGCTGGGTTTCTCCCTTCCCGCGCCGCGCAAGAACATCTGGGTCGAAATCGTCCGGCGGCTGTTCAACCCGAAGCACGAGGTAACAATCGGCGTCGTGGGCAAGTACATCGAGCTGCAGGACGCGTACAAGTCGGTCTACGAGTCCATCACGCACGCCGGGATCGCGAACACCTGCAAGGTCAACGTGCGCAGAATCGACGCCGAGGACCTGGAGAAGAAGGGTGGGATGGCGCTCCTGAAGGGTCTGGACGGGATCCTCGTTCCCGGCGGCTTCGGCGACAGGGGCACAGAGGGCAAGATCGCGGCGGCCAAGTATGCGCGCGAGAGGGGCATCCCCTATTTCGGGCTGTGCCTCGGGCTTCAGATCGCCGTGATTGAGATCGCGCGCAACCTGCTCAAGCTGCCGGGTGCCAACAGCACCGAGTTCGATCCCAAGTGCGAGGACCCCGTGATCAACATGATGGAGGAGCAGAAGGTCATCATCGACAAGGGGGCGACCATGCGCCTGGGGAGCTACGATTGCGCGCTCGCGCCGGGAACGCTGGCCGCGAAGGCCTACGGGTCGCCGGTCATCCGCGAGCGCCACAGGCACCGCTTCGAGGTGAACAACGCCTACCTGGACAGGCTCAACAAGGTGCTCGTGGTGAGCGGGGTCAATCCGCAGCGCAATCTCGTCGAGATCATCGAGCTCAAGGGCCATCCCTGGTTTGTCGCGGTCCAGTTCCATCCCGAGTTTCAGTCCAAGCCCAACCGGGCCCACCCGCTGTTCGCCGCCTTCGTCGCGGCGGCGATACGCCGCCGGCGCCCAGTCGGCCCCCCCAAGGCGCCGAAGGGCGGCCGTTCGTGATGATCTTTGACCCGGAACGGCTCCTCCTCATCGCGGGCCCGTGCTCGCTCGAGGGCGAGGGTGTCTGCCACGCGGTGGCCCAGGAGCTCGCCGCGCTCGGCAAGGCGCACCCGGAGCTCAACATCGTCTTCAAGGGTTCCTTTGACAAAGCGAACCGTACCTCCGGCTCCGGCGCGCGCGGCACGGGGCTCGCCGAGGGCCTCAGGCTCCTCGGGCTTGTCAGGAAGGAGTTCGGCTTCCCCGTGCTCACCGACGTGCACGAGAGCACGCAGGTCGTGCCTGTCGCCGCCGTGTGCGACGTCCTCCAGATTCCCGCCTTTCTCAGCCGCCAGACGGACCTCCTGCTCGCAGCGGCCGCGACAGGCCGCGTCGTCAACGTGAAGAAGGGCCAGTTCCTCTCGCCCCAGGAGATGGAATTCGTGACGGGCAAGCTGCGCCAGGGCGGCGCGGCCGAGATCTGGCAGACCGAGCGGGGCACAACCTTCGGCTACCAAAACCTTGTCGTCGACATGCGCTCCTTCTCGATCATGCGCCAGAACGGCTGCCCCACGGTCTTTGACGCGACGCACAGCGTCCAGCTTCCGGGCGCGGCGGGTGGAAAGAGCGGCGGCCAGCGGGAATTCGCGGAGCCCCTCGCGCGGGCCGCCCTGGCCGCCGGCGCGGACGGCCTCTTTGTCGAAACCCACCCCGACCCGGAGCACGCGCTGAGCGACGGGCCCAACATGATCCCGCTGGCCGGCCTTGGCGCCTTTGTCGCCGGATGCCTCGCGATCTGGAAGGCATCCCGCTCCGCGGGGCGGCGCTAAGGAGCGGATACTCTCCGCGGCTGCGGGGTTGACCACGCTCGCCGGGACCACCACGATTGGCGGCCAATAAAACCCTGATGGATACCTTCCTGATCGACGTGCCCATGCCCTCCATGGGCGCGACCGTAAACGAGCTCACTGTCGTCACCCTCAAAATCCAGGCCGGCGCGCGCGTCACCAAGGGCCAGAAGGTCGGCGAGCTGGAGAGCGACAAGTCGATCTTCGAGTTTGAGTCGCCCTGCGAGGGGACGGTGAAGGCGATCCACATCCACCCGGGTGAGGCCCGGCCCTCGGGCACCATCTTCCTCCAGATAGAGACCTCCGACGCGAGCCTGGCGCACCTGAAGAGCAAGTCGGGCCTCGTCGAGGCGCCGGCTGCGGCGTCCGCCACGAAGGCCACTGCCGTCTGGACACCGCGGGCGACAAAGATGGCGCAGGAGGCGGGCCTGGACCCGGCAAAGATCACGGACATCGAGGCAACGGGCCCGGGCGGGCGGGTCTCGGGGGACGACGTTTCCCGCTACATCGAGAAGCACCGCGCATGAGAACCATTCAGACCTCAGCGGCAGAGACAGTCTGCATCGCCGGGGTCGGCTTCGCCGTGCCGAGGAACGTTCGCGCAAACAGCGAGATCCTGAAGGCGTTCCCGAACCGCACCGAGGATGAGATCGTCCGGCTGACCGGGATCAGGGAGCGCCGCTACGCGGACGACGACGAGAGCGCAACGTCGCTCGCCGCCGTCGCGGTGGAGCACGCGCTCGTACAGGCACGGATGCCGGTCAAGGACATCGACACGATCATCATGGCCACCATCATCCCGGACCAGCCGGTGCCCTCGGCGGCCAGCGCGCTCGCCGCGTTGCTCGGGATACCCAAGGCCACGGCCTTCGACCTGAACGCGGCGTGCTCGGGCTGGCTGTACGCGCTGGAGGTCGGGCGCTCGCTCATCCGCGGGGGCTCGGCGCGCAACGTGGTCGTCGTGACGGCCGAGCTGCTGTCGCGGATCACCAATCCCCAGGACCACGAGACGGCGTTCCTCTTCGGCGACGGCGCGGGGGCGGCGATCCTCACCGGCACACCCGGGGGGCACCGGCTCCACCGCATGGGGCTCTCGGGCGACGCCGGGCAGTTTGCCGCGATCCAGCGCACGGGCGGCGGAGCGCGAAAGCCGTGGCCCGATGCGAAGGGAGACCTGCAGAGCTTCTATCTCCAGATGGACGGCGTTGCGGTCTTCAAGCATGCGGTCATCGGCTTCTCCGAGATGATCGATGAGACGCTCAAGCGCGAGCGCCTGCAGCCCGAGGACATTGCGTGGGTGGTGCCGCACCAGGCCAACGCGCGGATCCTCAACGCCGTCAGCAAGCGCGTCGGGATCCCCTACGAGAAATTTGTGGTGACGATCGCGAAGTATGGCAACACGAGCGCGGCCAGCATCTCCATGGCGCTAGGCTGGGCGGCGGAGGAGGGGATCTTCGCTGACGGCGACAAGATCATCTTCTGCAGCGTGGGCGCCGGACTCACCTTCGCCGGCGGCCTCCTTGTCTGGTGACGCGCCGCTCAGGCGCCGAGCTCGTAGCTCAGGATGCTCAGGGCGTAGACGGCCGCGGTCTCGCACCGGAGGACGAGTGGGCCGAGGGTGATGGGCTCGAACCCCGCACCCTTCGATCGGCTCATCTCCGCTGGGGTGAAGTCGCCCTCGGGCCCGACCAGCCACAGCACGTTGCTGGGGGCCCGGCCCTGCGCGGCGCGGAACTGGGCTAGGACCGCCTTGAGGGATTTCGCCCCCGGCTGCAGGCTTGCCACGAGCTTCAGGTCATAGCCCCTAGCCGACTCCATGAAGGCCGAGGCGGGCGTCACCTGCCCGATCTCGGGAAGCCACGGATTGCCGCACTGCTTGGCCGCCTCGAGCGCGGCCGTCTGCCATTTTCCGATTTTCCTGTCCGAGCGTTCGCCCTCGAGGTGGACCTGGGTCCTCTCGCTCTCGAGCGGGATGATGGCCGAAACGCCGATCTCGGTCGCTTTGCGCACGATCGAGTCCATGGCCCCGCCGAGCGGCAGGGCCTGCCCCAGGGTAATCCGCCACGGCAGCGCCGCCGCCTTCTGTGCGAAGCGTACCTTCAGGCGCGCGCAGCGCCGGTCCGGGTCCGCGAGCTCGCAGATCCATTCGGAGCCCTTGCCGTCGAATGCGACAACGGTGTCGCCACGGCTGGCGCGGTTCACGGCGACCAGGTGGTGCGACTCGTCCTCGGAGAGCGCAATCTCGGAGGGGTCCGCGACGGACGGTTGGCAGAACGCTCGGAAGTCGGGCATCCGCAAAGAGGAGATTGGAGAGGGGGAGCCTGTCAACCGCTTCGGTCCGAGTCCGACTGAGGACTTGCCTCCCGGCGCGGGTTCTAATCGGATTCGCGTTCCGGCGCCCGGGTGGCGGAATTGGCAGACGCAGCAGACTCAAAATCTGCCGACGAAAGTCGTGTGGGTTCGATCCCCACCCTGGGCACCATTCAAAGAGAGGGTTCGGGACGGGGCAGTAAGAACTCCGCCAACATCCGGCGATGAACTAAAAGGTCCGATATGAATCTAACACAGCAAGCCGCCAGTTCTCCATCTGTCTTCACGAGTCCGGCTGCAAAGCGAAGTCTCTGGTTGGTGATGGGATTGATGGCACTGGCTGTCTTCATCGTTTTGGAGCCGCCATACATGAAGAAGGAATACCTTCATTTCCTGAGCGAAGGGGTTTTCCTGGTCCCACATCTCGTGTGTGGAGGAGCGGCCCTGGTCATTGGTCCGTTGCAGTTCTCGAGCCGCCTGCGCCAACGCAACCTGAGGCTTCACCGAATATTGGGAAAGATTTACGTCGTTTCCGTCCTCATTGCGGCGCCCTTAGGGGGGATTATGATCATATACCGTCCCGTGCTCGAAGTATTCGTTACGGAGGTTCTGGTTGCCACATGGATCATCACTACCGTGGTCGCCTTCCTTACCGCCCGAAATGGCCATATTGCCCAACACCGCCAATGGATGATTCGTTCCTACGCGGCGACCTTCTTCTTTGTTACCGACAGGTTCCCCTTCTTGTTTCCCTCCTTTCGGCCGAGTTCGGAGGCCAACGCGGTCTATATCCTGTTTCTCGTGTTTCTCGCGGTCTTCATTCCGGACATTGCCTTTGCTTGGCGTGAAATGACTACGAAGAGGAAATAGGCCGAAAGTCGTGTGGGTTCGATCCCCACCCTGGGCACCATTATTAGAGTGAAGCGGTAGAGTGGGAAGGGGAGGAGTGACCCACTCGAAATGTACTGGGGAACTGAACGGGTTTGGTAGATCGTTTGCCCCTAAAATCAGTCCATTTCAATCTCGGGACCTTCCTTGGCCCTCTTCCGCATCTCTGCGATCGCCCGAAGTTCCTTTGCAGCGAGAATGTCCTTGTCACGTCCCAAGTACTCCTTGGCCTTTACGAGATCGGGAAGTGATATGAGTCTGCATGTTCTTCCCGAAATTTCAAACGTCTCGGAATTCGCCTTGATTGATGCGAAATCTCCCAAGCCTGATATCGACGATAGAATGTCGACGATGCCCCAGTCAGTCTGAAGGCAGAGGTTTCTTATGGATTCCCCAGGCTTTGGCACCTTCAGGAACGAGAGACGCTTGGGCGTCATTCTATGAAGTGGATTGAGATCCTTAAGCGTTTCCCTGAGGCGCTTGACATTCTCCGGAGTCAGGACCGCGCAAATATCGAGATTCCTCGTGACGATAGCCGAGCCATGAAGAACTCCGGCAAAACCCCCAACTACCACAAAATCCACACGGGAATCAGCTAACCGGTGGAGTAGTTGGCTGAGGCTGTTCATTCCGCTCTTGGCGAATCCGGTCGAATTCCAACACAAGTGAAAGCGCTTGGTCGTGCTGTTTCGCCCTCTCTTCGTGGGAAATCATCAAGCTGGCTTCCGCGAGGCTCAGATCGAAGCCTGCCTTTTCAGCCTCCATTTGTGCGCTGTTGTTCTTGGGCTCCACCATAGGTATTCAATGGGATATGTACACGAGGTCAAACGTCCAAACGGACCGAGGTGACTCAAAATCTACCAACGCTAGTCGTGTGGGTTCGATCCCCACCCAGGGCACCATTTTGATACTATTTTCCGTGGTGAACAGGTAGACGAAAGCCTCAGCTTTTCGGCGTTTCGTGATAAGCTTGTTGATGTTGGTAGAGATTGAGCCTTTGGCTCGCGTCTTCCATCTCCTTGTCGGACAGGCCTCCCTCGAGGCTCTTCTTCTCCCACTTAATGGCATCGGCAAAGTCGCCCGATTCGGCATAGGCCGCGGCCAAAGTGTCAAGGTCGCGCGCCCTCCCCCAAATGCTGATTTCACAGGCTTTGGTGGCGTACTCCACGGCTTTTGCGCCATTTCTGACGTTCGGGTCCGGACAGCTCGCGTAAATCAACGCGATACCATGCCACGCATCGCTGTCCTTGGGGTTGAATTGGATGATAGCCTGATAATCCGCGATCGCGTGTTCATAGTCGCCTTTAAGTATGTATTCGCGTGCTCGCCAAACGTAGGACGCTCTCCTGCCGGCCGGGTTCCTGAGAAGTATTTCCGAGAAATCGGCAATCGCCCGATCGTGTTCGCCTATCCGGCGGTAGAGCATTGCGCGCTGCCAGTACATCCCAACTTTATCTGAGGAATCTGGATTGATGCGAATGGCTTCTGTAATGTCTGCTATCGCTTCGTTCAGGAAACCGCTCATTCGATTGATGTCCGCCCTCCCCAAATAGGCCTCGGCGCAATTGGGGTCGAGGCGTATGGCCTCCGAGTAGGCTGCGATCGCCCGATTGCGGTCCTGATAGAAATTCTGATTAAAGGTGGCAGCGGCGGCCTTTCCGGCTTCTAAAGCTTTCTTTGCATCGTCTGACTGAGCGCTCAGGGCGAGGGAACCCGCTGCCGCGAAAATCATAAATCCGGTGAAGAGGCCGCGCAGGGTCGGTGCGTAATCGTTTGCTATAGCTTTCATTCTTGGGGCGGGTGCTTGGATTCCCAGGTGCAGATCGTTAAAGGTTTCCTGTCCGCCCCGAGGCTGGCCGTGGCCAGTACGATGAATATTCCACGCAGGAATATGCTCTTCATGATTCTTGATCTGCCAGAAATGATGCACTCAGCAATTCAAATTTGGACCCGCACCGACTGAGGACGCCAAGACGGCCGCAAGGAGGATCAATCCGCCTGATGGAGAAGGAGCGACAATTGACTGTCGTCCTCGGTGTAAGTCGTGTGCGTTCGATCCCCACCCTGGCACCACCGTTTGAGGGAGATGGGCAGGTGGAGATATCGTTGGAACCCATTCTGTGAAGAAGAGTGAGGGAATTGCTTTCGGAATGTGGCGCCAGGTCGGCGAGCATGTGATAGGCTTGGAATTGATTGTCGAATTTAGCGATGCCTAGTCGCGCGGAATGGCAAAGCCGCTTATTATCCCTTTCAATTTCTGCTCAGGGAGCTCAAAATCGACTCAATGAACCGCAGACAATTCCTGCAGACAAGCGCCGCCTCCGCCATTTTCTTCGGCATGGGTGGCAGGAAGATATTTGCCGCCTCCGATGCGGACGCACCCGAGAAATCGGTCCCATGGGTGACACTCAACAACGGGGTGAAGATGCCGCGCATTGGATTGGGCACGATGACGCTGATGGGCGATTTGGGAGTGAGGTGTGTGGCTGACGCCATATCCCTCGGCTATCGCCTCATCGATACCGCCATGATCTACGACAATGAGGCGCCGGTGGGCGAGGGCATCAAGCAAAGCGGGATCAGGCGCGAAGAACTCTTCATTACCTCAAAGCTTTGGAAGAGCGATATGGGCTATGGGAATGCGAAAGGGGGGTTTCAAACGTCGATTGATAAGTTGAAGGTCGATTATCTGGACCTCTACTTGATCCATCGGCCTTCCGGGGGGGATTGGAAAGGCTCCTGGCGGGCGATGGAGGAGCTTTATCATCAGGGGAAGATCAAGGCGATCGGCATGAGCAATGCCGATTTCGCGCAGATGAACGACTTGATCTCGAATTTCGAGGTGAAGCCGGCCGTCCACCAGATTGAAACCCATGCGTTTTTCCAGGAAGGAAGTGCGTACGATTATTTGAAACAGCACGGCGTGCAAATGGAGGCATGGTCGCCTTTTGCCGAAGGCCGTCACGGGCTTTTTGCAAACGACTCCCTGGCCGCGATCGCCAAGAAGCACAACAAGTCTGTGGCCCAGGTGTGCCTCAGGTGGCATTTCCAACGGGGAATCGTTGTCATCCCCCGTTCCTCCCAGAAGGCGCATATAGCTGAAAACTTGAACATTTTTGACTTCGGCCTCGATGATTCCGATCTGGCGTCGATCTCGACGTTGGACCTGAACTCGACTCAATTCCCCGAGTGGAGCTGAAATCGTCCCGTGGGGGGCGGGATGCGGACTAAAATTTATCCTCAATTTCATCCGGAAACGCATAACAAGCTATAAAGGAGGAGCGGTGGTCACCGAATTGCTTCTCCTAAATTCAGCGTTCAGTTTCTCCAAACGGCGATAACTGCCTGCGCCAGGGTAAGCAAACGGGTTTCAGTTGATGGCTCCACGGGTACATCCGGCGATGGACGCGCAATGGCCAGAAAATTGATATCGCCCGGCCTTCGGTCGGTTTCGCTCCGATCATCTTAGCTCTGGGGATGATCTATCCCTCGGGGCTATTGGTTCTGCGGTGGTCGCTAATTCAATCTTACCAGGGCAGAGGGTCGGCTCTGAGCTCGTGCTCCCATAGGTCCCGGATTGCTGTCACCGTTTCTGGCGGCATTTCGGCGTCGCTACCCGACATATTTGCCAGCACCTGGCCCACCGACTTGGAGCCTGGGATCGCCGTGGATACCTCGGGATGAGCAAGCACAAAGCGGAGTGCCGCGTGGGCCGGGGACAGGCCGGCTGGCAAGAGCCTGGAGAACTTTTCCACCAGAGCCGCGCGTCGCGCGATGATCTCCTGGGTCCAGCGGCTTCGTACGCCTTGGAAGCGGCTTGCGCTTCCGTATTTCCCCGACAGCCAACCCGAATCCAGGGGTACCTTGGCAATCAGGCCCACCCCCTTCCTCTTCGCTGCGGCGAATGCCGCCCGCGGTTCCTGATGGAAGGCATTGAACAGCACCTCAATCACGCCGCTGCCGGTGGTGGCCAAGACCTGCTCCAGGTCTCTGGCCCAGTCGAGCGACACACCGTAGGTCCTCAGCAACCCTTCATGTTTGAGGGACTCCAACTCGGCATAGAGGGACGTCTGGTTCCCATCCAGCAGGTGCGCCGGGGGGTTGTGGACGAGAAGGACGTCGAGATGGTCGGTCCTGAGGCGTCCCAGGCTGGCCATGATCGAGGGGCGAAGTCCGGCGACGCCAAAATTCGCCTCGCCGGATGCGGTGTGCCCGAATTTGGAACAGATCACGACCTGGTCTCGCTCGGACTCCAACGCCCGGCCGAGCAGGGATTCGCTCTGTCCCTCGCCGTAACCGGGAGCCGTGTCGAAAAAATTGCATCCCGCGTCCCGCGCTGTCCGGATGAGGTTAACGGCTTCCTTTTCGTCATTCGTGCCCCAGATCGGATTGGCCAACTGCCACCCTCCGAAGCCAATCTCGCTGACTCTAATCTGGATGGCACCGAGCGTGCGATATCTCACGCCTTCACCTAGGCAACGGAAAATGGGGAGGCAATGATGAAGGAGATTGTCCGTGCGAAATCCGGTTCGCCGGAGGTTTTCAGGGTCGCGGAGCCGACAAAGTCTTCCTCAAGGACGAGGAAGTCGTAAACGCGAGCGAACGTCGTGGCGAGACGCCGCGACGCTCCGCGAACGGCCACCGCCACGGTTTGTCCGTCGCGAGTTTGGGCGAAACGAGGCAGGGGGGTGCCAGGATGTTCCTGGTCGGCCTATGTGCTCGCCCTCGGCAAAAGGATCCACGCCTCCGCGTCGGGAAACGAAGGGAAGATCCGCACCTCGTGCGGAAAGGTCCTTATCATGTCCGCCCATACCTGGGCCAAAGCCCTGCCAAGGCCGGAGGAAGCGACGACGGCGGTTTTCTCCCTTGTGGCCTTCTCGGGATATCGGGCGCGGATGGCCTCCGTAAGCGTGGTGAGGTCGCCGTAGCTCAGGGTGAAACTGTCCGTCTCAAACTGGAAAATGAGGTTTGTGGAAGGGTAGTCCTCCCTCGCCAGCAACTCGAAGACGGCCTTGAAAAGCGTCTGGGTGGTGATCACTCCTCCCATCCGGGCGTGCAGATACGACGGCTTCTTTTCTATGAAGGGTGTCGATTGGGCTGTGGGCTTATGCTTCAGGATTCCTTGTGGAGCCTTGCCCTGTTGCCCTTGAGGCAGCGGTCTCCAGCTCGGTGTGTGCTAGCTCTGATTTTAACCATGGATCGTCAGATTATCACAGTTTTTTAGGGATTCGTATGAGGGGTAACCCTCATTCTGCGACGGAAATTCGCCCAGCAGCAAACGGTGATGCCAGCCGTGCGAGTGCGGCGCCTAAAGGAAGCGCGACATGAACACGCTGTTGGGATCGGGCCGATAGTCGGCAAAGGGGCCGCAGGGCAAGAAGCCGAACTTCGCGTAGAGGCGGCGTGCGGGTTCGAAGAAGGGCATCGAGCCTGTCTCCAGGCTCAGGCGACCGTAGCCCCGCGCTCTCGACGTCTCGATGATGTGAGTCATCAGGAGCGAGGCCACGCCGCTGCGCCGGTGGCGCAGGGATGTGCGCATCGACTTCAACTCGGCGTGTTCGGCGTCCAGTTCCTTCAGGGCGCCGCAGCCTGCAATCTTTCGGCCATCCCAGACGATCCAGAAGCTGATCTCGGGCCTCCGCAGGCCTTCGAGGTCGAGCGCGTGTTTGCTTTCCGGAGGCGAAACGGAACGCATGTCTTGGATGTGCTCCTCCAGGAAGGAGGCAATCTCGGGGCCTCTCAGGTCATCGGGGCGAATGTTCACGGGATATACCTCCCCCCCGTGCCTCTCCGAAGTGTTGTGGAGGCCCCATCCTTGGGGACCTCCACCAGCTCCACGTGTGTCCTTTTCATCGAGCATCTTTGAAGCAATTGAGGGGCCAGCCTTCCGCCGCTCGCCGAATCCGTGGCCTGACGGGAAACCACCCGGGGCCTCGCGCGCAGCTCAGCTCGCCTTTCAGCCTCGTTGGGATCACTCCGCACCGGGTGAAGTGCTTCGGCGGCCGCGTGATCCGCGATTTGCGGGCCGCAGTGCCCCGGGGACAGGCCCCGCCTAGGATTATTGAGGTCCTTCTCGGTTTCTTGGCCGCCGGGCGGATGGCGGTGGCTGCGGGCGACGATAGGCTGCCCCATCATGAGAATCCCGCTCCTCCTGTTTTGCTCCCTCGCGGGATGCCTGTGCGCGCAGCCCCCCGAGCCTGTTCCGGCGGTGACCGTTGGCCGCATCGAGCACATGAGCGCCTTTCCGTCACATTTCGTGTCCGCACGCAACGTCGATGTCTGGCTGCCGCCAGGATACGACGGCAAGACCCGCTGTCCTGTCATCTACATGCACGACGGCCAGATGCTCTTTGACGGCCGCATCACGTGGAACAAGACGTCGTGGAACATGGCCGAAACCGCGGCGGACCTCATCCGAAGGGGGAGGATCCCCGAGACGATCATCGTCGGAATCTGGTCGATCGGGTCGACGCGGCAGAGCGAGTATTTCCCCGAGAAGGTCCTCCCGTTCGTGCCCCAGGCGGCACGCGACAAATTCATCCGTGTCGACCTCTCCGGAAAACCGCAGGCCGACAACTACCTTCGGTTCATGGTGGAGGAGCTCAAGCCCGCGATCGACGCCAAGTACGCCACGCTGCCCGACAGGGACCACACGATCGTGATGGGCTCGAGCATGGGGGGGATCATCTCCCTTTACGCGCTGTGCGAGTATCCCGCGGTCTTCGGCGGCGCAGGATGCGTGTCGACAGGCTGGATTGCGACGTTTCCCAAGAACGCGACCTTCCCGCTCGCCACCTTCAACTACCTCCAGGGACACCTTCCCGACCCGAGGACGCACAGGATCTACTTTGACCAGGGGACCGCCACGCTCGACGCCCTGTTCAGCGAGTCCCAGGCCTTTGCCGACCTCGTGGTCCGCGACGGGGGCTATACCGACAAGAATTTCATGAGCCGCATCTTTCCAGGCGCCGACCACTCGGAGATCTCCTGGGCGAAGCGGGTGGCGATTCCCCTGGAATTTCTCGACGGCCTCCCGGCAGGGCAGCCGTCGGCGTCCGGCGCCTTGAAATAGCGGCCGTGGGCGGAGGGCGGGGGCGCGCGGAATTATCGCTTTGAAGCGGGCGCGGATTCATGCCACCTCTCCTCGCCCCGGCACGCCCCATGTACGAACGAAAACGCGACAAGCTTCTGCCCTGGCCGCGGTTCTTCAGGCGCATGGCCCTCTCGGCCGCGATCGCGGTAGCGATCGTCGCCGTCGCGCTTGCAGCGGGGGTCCTGGGCTACCACGCCGTCTGCGGCCTCAAGTGGATAGACGCCGTGCTGAATGCCTCGATGATCCTGACGGGGATGGGTCCCGTTGACACGATGACGACGACCTCCGCGAAACTCTTCGCCTCGGCCTACGCCCTCTTCAGCGGCGTGGTCTTCCTGTCGGCCGTCGGCGTCGTGCTGGCGCCTGTGTTCCACCGGATCCTCCACAAGTTCCACCTGGACGACGGCCCGTGAACGGCGGCCCGTGCGACACGCCATGAAGAAGATCAACACCTCCCAGGTCCCGGAGGAGCCCTGGAGCTCGCCGAAGGGCAAATTCGCGTCGGCGGACCGAAACGTCTCGCTCGCGCTCGGGCGCGATCCTGACTCGGCGGACCTGAACCGGCGCCACCCCTTTGACGTGGAGATCTGCCGGATACCCGCCGGCAAGGCGGCCTGCCCCTTCCACTCGCACAGCGCCCAGTGGGAATTCTACCTGGTGATCTCGGGGAAGGGGAGCGTCAGGGATAGGGATGGCGTGACCCCGATCGAGGCGGGCGACGCGTTTGTCTTTGGACCCGGGGACCCGCACCAGATCACCAGCGGCAGCGCGGGGGACCTCGTGGTCTACATTGTTGCGGACAATCCCGTCGGGGAGTCCTGCCACTATCCCGACAGCGGCAAATGGCTCGTGCGCTCGCCGGCCAGGGCGCTCATCAAGGCTTCCCCGGTGGACTACTTTGAGGGGGAGGAGTGAAGCCGTGGCCAGCGGGCCGCGCGCGTGCCTGCGGCTCTTGGGGGGCGATTTCGTCTGCGTTCCTTGGCGCCGGCCGTACGGTATTAGAAGGGCTTCGCCCGGCATAACCGCTTTGCGGGCCGCGCCGGCTGGACATTCCCGAGAGCTGGTAGGCGATGATGGCCAGCCGGTTGCGGTCGGGGGCTGGTGCGGGGCCGGGCGAGGACGTTTCCGGGACGGCCGGCACTCCTGCCCGGGCCGCGTGCGGTTGACAGGGTTACTGGCAAGAGATTGGCTCAGAGGTTCCTCGGCGTGCCGATATAACCCTAGGCTACCCCGCCTATAACGAAACGGCGCCCATCCCCTGCATGTTGCTTGCATTCCTCTCAACCCCAATCGTATCGCTGGTCGCTGGATCGTGCAGCGCCTGCGCCGGCGCCTTGGTATACCTTGCCATGAGAAGGCGCGCGCCGCCGCCCGCGCAGGGCAATCCGCAGGCTGCCGAGGGGGCAGGGGAGAAGCTCGAGAGCTACGGGCTGATGCTGGACACGCTCGACCGGTCCAACATCCTTTTCTGGTGGGCCCATGTGCGGAAGGATGAGTCGGACTGCTCGGGGTACGCGTGGACGATTCGCACGCCGCCGCAGCTCGACGACAACCCCATCTACCGGCTGGCCACGCTGCGCAAGGCGGGCGGGCTCTGGAACGACGAGGAGGCCCCCGATCACGAGCGCACGGCAATGACCGCGAAGAAGGCCCTATGGGACGGGGCGAGCGGATACCAGCAGGAGTTCCGGATCCGCGGCACGGACGGCATCCACTGGCTGAGCGAGGAAGTGGTCATTCGGCCCGCGGGGCCGGGCGAATGGAACCTGGCGGGCGTGATCCTCGACGTGACCAAGCGGCGCGAGGCCGAGGAGGCCCGCAGGCAGACCGAGGGGCAGCTGGAGCAGATTCTCAAGGGCGCGGACTGCCTCCTCTGGCGCGCCCTCGTCACCGGCGATCCGGACACCAAGATCGACTGGGAGATATTCGCCCCTCCCTCGGCGCTCTTCCATAAGATATTCGGGGACAGGCCGGGCCAGTCCGGCAGGACGCTGTGGACGGAGCCCATGGTCCCGGAATGGGACAAGATCCGGAAGCTCTCGAGGCGCGCCCTGCGCGAGAACCTGCCCGAGTACGAGCAGGAATTCCACGTCGTTGTGCCCGGCCACACCTTCTGTGTCCAGGAGCACGTTGCCATCACGCGCCTTGGCCCCGATCGCTGGAACCTGGTGGGCGTCGTCGTCGACATCACCGCCCGCAGGGACGCGGAGATGGCGCTCGCGGCCGAGAAGGAGCGCCTTTCCGTCACCCTGGGCAGCATGAGCGAGGGCGTGATCACGATCGACGCGCGCGGGCGGATCGTGTTCATCAACCGCGCGGCGGCGGACCTCGTCCAATGGGACGCGAGGGAGGCCGTGGGCCTCCAGGCCACGGAAGTGTGCGTCCTGGAGAACGGCGCCGACGCGCGCAGGACGATATTGCCCGTGGCCGAGGTCCTGGAGAGGGGAGGCCAGGCCGAGCTCCCGCCGCAGACCGTGATCAAGGGACGCAGGGACCGGACGAGGCTCGTCGACGGCCGCCTTGTGCCGTTTGCCGACCAGACCAGCCGGAGGGTGGGCGCGGTCCTGGTCCTGCGCGACATCACCGACCGCCAGCAGATGGAGGAGAGGCTCCAGAACGCGGCGAAGATGGAGTCGGTGGGCATCCTGGCGGGCGGCATCGCCCATGACTTCAACAACATTCTCACGGCGATTCTCGCGAACCTCTCGCTGCTCCAGCTCGATCTGGAGGGGATGCCGGAGCAGTCGCGCATGCTCGACGAGGCGGTCCGCGCGACGAAGCGCGCCAGCGACCTCACGCTCCAGCTGCTCACCTTCGCGAAGGGCGGCGACCCGGTGCGCACCGCGGTGCACCTCAACGAGATCGTCCAGGAGGCGACGGACTTCGCGCGCCACGGCTCCGGCGTCAAGAGCCAGTTCGAGATGCCTGGAAATCTTTGGGCCGCGAACGTGGACAAGGCCCAGATCAGCCAGGTGATCCAGAACCTCGTGATCAACGCCACCCAGGCGATGCCCCACGGCGGGACGCTCCGCATCAGCGCCGTGAACGAGCACGTGGCCGCCGGGTTTCATCCGGCGCTGGCCGAGGGCGACTACATCCGCATCTCGGTGGCGGACACAGGGGAGGGCATCCAGCGCGAGAACCTCAAGAGGATATTCGACCCGTATTTCACCACGAAGCCGCAGGGCCATGGACTGGGCCTGGCGACCGTGTTCTCGATCATCTCCCGGCACCAGGGGCACATCGAGGTGACCTCGGCGCCCGGGATGGGTACCACCTTCACCTTCTGGCTTCCGGCCGCGACCGTGTCCGCGGCCGCGCCGGAGCGAAGCGCGGCGTTTGCCAGCGCCGAGCACGGGGGCCGGGTGCTGTTCATGGACGATGAGGAGCCCATCGTGAGGATGGCGGAGAAGCTCCTGAGGCGCATGGGCCTCCAGTTCGAGTCGGCTGCCGACGGCAAGGAGGCGATCGCGCGCTACCGCTCGGCGAAGGAGTCCGGCCATCCCTTCGACCTGGTCATCATGGACCTGACCATCCCCGGCGGGATGGGCGGCAAGGAGGCCATCTCCGTGCTGCGGGCCTACGACCCGGGCGTCAAGGCGATCGTCTCGAGCGGCTATTCGAGCGACCTCGCCATGGCCGACTTTCGCATGCACGGCTTCCGCGGCATGGTGGCGAAGCCCTATGACATCAACAGCCTCGCCACGGTGATTCGCTCCGTGATGAAGGAACCCGCGATGGCGGAGTGACGGAGCGCAGTTTCCACTGGCGCCCTCGCGAGTTAGCCCCTACTGACAGCCTTCCCATTGCGGCAGCCCGCGAGGACGTCAGGGTGTCGGCGCGTCGGCGACGGAGGGCTCCGCGGGAACACGCTTTACCCCAAAAGACCGCGATGGCCCACGACAGTCCAAGGCAGCTCGGATGGCAGATGTTCTCCCTCTCGTTCACCGCGCTCTTCCTGGAGATGATGGTGATCCGGTGGGTCCCGTCCGTGGTGCACCTGGTGGCGTACTATGCGAACCTCATGCTCCTGAGCTCGTTCCTCGGCCTCGGTGTCGGGGCGATGGCCGCGGGGAGAAGATGGAGCCTTTTCAGATGGTTCCCGGTCTTCTTCGCGGTCGAGGCGGGATCTCTCCTGCTCTGCCGGGGCGCCGTCTTGGGGACGAGCGCCTCGGAGGCGCGGTTCAACATGGTGAGCCCGACCCTGCTCAACGCGGCCGTCCTCGTCTGGGTCTTCGCCTCGAACGCGCTCCTGTTCGTCCCGCTCGGCCAGAGGATGGGGATCCTGTTCAACGCGCTTCCCCGCCTCTCGGCCTACGCCTGGGACCTCGCCGGCAGCCTGTGCGGCACGCTGTGCTTCGGCCTGTTCTCCCTGTACTTCTTCTCCCCGATCGCGGGGATGGCCGGCGTCATGGCCATCTTCCTTGCTCTGTCGCCCCGCCGCCGGTGGCTGCTCGACGTTCCTATCTTCGCCGTCCTGCTGGTGACCCTTCGCCTGGCGGGGGAGCCCTCCGCGATTTGGTCGCCGTACTACTTCATCACGATGAAGCACATCGTCTCGCCGAGTGTGAGCGAGGTGGCGGCCCGGCCGCCGCCGGACCTGCTGACGATGCGCGACCCCCCCTTCTACGGCGTGAATGTGAACCAGTACGGGTACCATTGGGATGCCGCGCTTGATCCGTCACGGTACACCCCCGGAACGCCCGTGGCCGACTTCATCACCGTCCTTACGCACCAGTACAGGGCCCCCTACCTGCTCGGCAAGGGACGCGAGAGGGTGTTGATCCTAGGGGCGGGCGGCGGATCGGACGTCCAGGCCGCCCTCGCCGCGGGCGTCTCGAGGATAGATGCCGTCGAGATCGATCCGGCCGTGATCCGGCTGTCCCGGCGCTTCAACGCGGGCGCCCCGTACGCCGACCCCAGGGTGACGGTCCATATCGACGACGCCCGCTCCTTCATCGCGCGGGCGACCCCGGGCTACGACCTCGTCGTCTTCGGGTACCTCGATTCCCAGGCCCTTTTCAGCAGCATGAGCAACGCGCGGCTCGACGGCTACGTCTACACGGTCGAGAGCATGCGCTCGGCATACGCGCTCCTCGGCGACGACGGGGTGCTGTCCCTCACCTTCTACATCACGAAGGACTGGCTTGCACAGAAGCTCTACCAGATGGCAGCGCAGGCCACCGGCCGCGACCCGCTGGTTTACATCTGGCAGCGCCAGATGATCCTCTGCGTGCCCAAGCGGGCGGACTTCAAGGCGCCGCCCATGATCTACCAGTTCAACCGCGCGGTGTTCGACGACCCCAAGCCGATGGATCTTCCCACCGACGACTGGCCGTTCCTCTACCTCTCTGAGAAGACGATCCCCGCAGACTACCTGTACTCCATCGGGGGCCTCCTCGTCATGTCGGTCATCGCCGGCATCGGCCTGCGCCAGGCCCCCGTGGGGGCTGCCGACATCCATTTCGGCCTCCTCGGCGTGGGCTTCCTCCTGCTGGAGACCAAGAGCATCAGCGACTGCACGCTCTTCTTCGGGACCACCTGGTTCGTGACGACAGCCGTTGTGGCGGGGGTGCTGCTCATGGTGATGGCCGCCAATCTCTGCGCCGAGCGGGTGAAGACGTTCTCGCTCTGGATGTACGCGCCGCTCTTCGGGGCGCTCGCAGCCCTGTTCATCTTCCCGCGGGAGCACGTGCTGGGCTTCAGCTTCTTCGGCCGCCTCCTCTGGACATTGCTGGCTGTCCCGCTCCCCGTGTTCTTCGCCGGCCTCATCTTCTCGACCACCTTCAGGAGATCCCTCGCGCCGGCGACTCACTTCGGGTCGAACCTCCTCGGGGCGATGATCGGCGGCTTCTGCGAATACCTCGGGATGGCGATGGGAAGCCACCGCCTGTCGCTCCTGGTGATCGTCGCGTATGCGGGAAGCCTGTGCGCGGTTTCATGGTGGGGACGGGCGGGGCGGGCCGCCTGAAGGGCGGGCAATCCCTCCGGGCGGCGGGGCGCGCCAATTTCCTCTTGCGACCCCTAAGGGAAGCCCGTACTGACACCCTTTCCATTGCGGCAAGATAGCTCAGTTGGTAGAGCAGAGGACTGAAAATCCTTGTGTCCCCGGTTCGATTCCGGGTCTTGCCACCACTCTCAAAATTAACCCACTGCAACACTTGTGCAACACTTTCGCCCTCATTTGAGCCCCAGCCGCGATCTTCTGCAGGGTTGCTGAGGCCCAGGGCGGGTTTCCCGGGGATAGTGTCACAGCAGGAGGCTCACCAGGGGCCATCCCCTTCTGCAGCGCATCTCTAGCCTTGGTCGGTGCGCCTCACACACAGTCTGCTCACGGGGCGTCATTCTCAGAGTAAGCCGTAGAGCAGGGAACGAAAAGGGAACCAAACTGTTAGCTTGAAAGGTCCATTGCTGCCATTCCCATGAGCATAAAGGGCCCGATCAAGCCTCGCCCGTCGAACTGCGGCGAGCTAGCCAAGCCCGGGAGCAGCCACGCCTTGGCCGTCAAGAGTACCGGCCGATATCTAGGCAGCTGCCGGAGGTGGGTGGCCCACCCAGAAAGGCGTAGCCGTGTGAGCTGCAGGCCCTGTGCGGTAGCGGGTATTTTATCGGCGGGAGATGTTGAGAAATGCTGGCTGGCCTGTTGCCGGTCCACTGGCAAAGCATAACGCGGGGTGACTAAATGGGAAGGGGTCAGCCCGTCATAAGGGCAACCAAAGTGATTGGAGCAGTGAACCATTTCTGTATCGCCATAGATCTATGCGGAGTGCGAATCCAAGCATTCATCGAGTCAGGTCTATTTGACGCGAAGCCCTTGCCTAATAGGAAGCCTCTAATAATCCCTCTCTTAGCGATGAGGATCAAATGCCTTGAACCCAAAGTCTAACGCCAGAACGAGCAATGGCCCAGTCACGCGTGCATACATTGCTGAAATATTAGGCCATCCCCCAAAACCCGTCGTCCTAATTCTTTGCGCGGCGATTCTCGGGTTACGACGAACAAGCGCTATTTCCAATCCACAGTTTTGGGCAGAAGATGGTTACTTTTATGAAAGAGCTTACGTGCTTGGGTGGCATTCACTCACGTTACCATATGCAGGCTATCTTCATTCAATCCCGAGGATAATTGCGGCCATGGCAGTGCAACTCGATCCGGTCTTCGCGCCGGGATTCTATGTAGGATGCTCGGCTGCGGTCACGTTGTATGTCGCTGCGAGAACGCTTTCCGATCGCTGCCGATTGCCGCATTTTGCGGGACTTTGCGCGATGGCAGTAGTGCTTGTGCCGGACACGCAAGAGGTGCTTCTGAATGTTGTTAACGTCCAGTGGCTTTTGGCAGTTGGCCTAATTTTGATCCTTATATCGCGAGACCCTACGAAAGTCTGGGAATGGACCCACGATTTGATCGCTTGCATTGCAGTGGGACTTACCGGCCCATTTTGCATCTTTCTATTGCCGCTGTATATTTGGCGAGCGTTGTGCCGCAAGACATCGGCGAGCTTTACATTGGCGCTCATTGTGGCCGCCTGCGCATTCATTCAGTTATTTTTCGTACACAGGGAGCTTGTTGGCCGCCCGAGCGTACCCATAAGTTGGGATTCAAACGTGCAGTTTTTTGGAGCGATGGTAGGCCGGAGAATTGGAGGATCGTTAATGCTGGGAGCCTTTTTACCTGGCAAGGGGTCGTCGGATTTGTGGACGGCACTTGGGGCTGCAACCCTGGGACTGGTTAGTTTCCTCGCATTCAGACCTGGAAACCTGCGCTATGAACGGGCTACTATGGGGTTCGCGTTCGTAGTGTTTGTTGTGGCCGCTTCGGTGAGAACCTACTCCAACCTGAATCTATACTTTACGGATCATGCCCATTCGCGGTACGTGTTTGTCCCTCAACTCCTTACCATTTTCTTGTTGTTAGCGGCGGCTGGCAAGTCGGACCGCTGGGCAAAGTTTTTTGCAATATTCGCTGTGTGTTGCTTTATCACAAACATACCCAGGTTGAGGGAGCCCGAATATGTGGATATGCAATGGCAACTTTACGCGCCGAAAATCCGCGAGGGCGAAGCGGTGACGGTGCCGATAAACCCGCCTGGTTGGGAGATACACATTCCAGCGCGTTAAGGTGTCTTCGAAATGGATGGCCGTGATCGTATCGTAAGCGTCCGGTTGGCCTTGGAATTACCCACATTTCTCGGGCTGACGTATTGAGATGCCGTGACCTGCCCCCCGCAGCTGGAGGGTTAAAATGAGAGTCCCGGGCTAATTTGACCTGCCCCCGCGGTGAACCCTCTTCTGCAGCAGGGAGTCCCAATAGACGATGTACAAGAGCCTGGTGCTTGGGCGTGTGTAGACGCTGGCGTATTTCATTTTGGTTGTGCAAGAGTATGAAACACGAGTTGCATTTGGATACTGTCGCTCCCTCTAGAGAACTGTGTATTGCTTCCGTTTTTTTGGTGGCGCTTTAGTCCCCGGTTCGATTCCGGGTCTTGCCACCACTTTCAGGCCTCCTCCAAGGTCCGTCGGAGAGAGAGACTTAGGAGGCCATGGTTTGACGGGCGCCCGCCGCGCCCTAAGAAAGAGCCCAACAATGTCGGCAAGGACCATGGCAAAGTCGGGCCCCGGGCGCCGGGGCGGGACGTCCGGGGCGAACAGCGCCCGGCTGGGGGGCGGATTGTGATGGGGCGGCCGGCATCGGCCGAAGGGCGGACGCCTTGCGTCGGCGGCGGGTTCTGGGCGCCCCTTATGATCGCCGCGGCCGGCGTGGCGGCCTATTCGGACAGCTTCTCGGGGCCGTTCGTCCTGGACGACGTGGGGGCCATCGTCGACAACCCGACCCTTCGGCACTTTCGAACCGCCTTCTCGGCCCCTGTCGGCACAACCGCGGGGGGCCGTCCCGCGCTGAACCTCTCCCTCGCAATCAACCATGCGATCAGCGGGACGGGCGTATGGAGCTATCACGCCGCGAACCTGGCGATACACGTCATCGCCGCATGGGCCCTCTACGGGATCGTCAGGCGCACTCTGGCGCCGCGGTCTGCCGCCCCAGCCGCCCTTGTCGCCTTCTCCACGGCGCTCCTCTGGGTCGTGCACCCGTTGCAGACGGAGGCGGTCACCTACATCGTCCAGCGGGCGGAGTCGCTCATGGGGATGCTGTACCTGCTGACGCTGTACTGCTTCATCAGGGGAGCATCGGCGGAAGGCCGCGGGTACCTGTGGTTCACCCTTTGCTTCGCCGCGTGCCTCCTGGGCATGGCCACAAAGGAGGTGATGGTGTCCGCGCCTCTGCTCGTGCTGCTCTACGACCGGACGTTTCTCTCCGGAAGCTTCCGGGAGGCCTGGCGCCGCCGCTGGAGGCTCCATGCCGGCCTGGCCGCCACGTGGCTCGTCCTGCCCTTTCTCGTCCTCTCCACCCGCGGTCGAAACGGGTCCGCCGGGTTCGGCGCCGGCGTGCCCTGGTGGAGCTACGCGCTCACGCAGTTCCCGGCGATCCTCCATTACCTGCGCCTCTGCCTCTGGCCGCACCCGCTCAACTTTGACTACGGAGCCGCTCTCGTTCCGGCGTCCCTTGGCGTCCTTCCGTACGTCCTCGCCGTTGCCGTCCTGCTTGCCGCCACCCTTTGGGCGCTGGCGAAGCGCCCGGCCCTGGGGTTCCTCGGCGCGAGCTTCTTCGCCCTTCTTGCGCCCAGCTCGAGCATCGTGCCGGTGGCCACGCAGACCATGGCCGAACACCGCATGTACCTGCCGCTGGCCGTCGTGCTTGCCGCCGTGTCCCTCGGGATGAACGCCCTGCTGGGGAGGCGCTGCCTGCCGGCAGTTCTGCTTCTTGCGTCGGCCCTGGGCGTGCTGACCTGGCAGCGCAACCAAGTCTACCGCAGCGAGTACATCCTGTGGAGCGACACGGTGGCCAAGAGCCCCGCCAACGACCGGGCGCACAACAACCTGGGGAGCGCCCTGGGGAAAATGCCCGGCCGGGCAGCCGAGGCGATGGACCAGTACAAGGAGGCGCTTCGGCTCAATCCGGGAAACGCGGAAGCCCACAACAACGTGGGGGGCCTCCTGGGGAGGATGCCCGGCCGCCGGACTGAGGCGGTCGCCGAGTACAGGGAAGCGCTGCAGCTCCGGCCGAACTACGCGGAGGCGCACAGCAACCTCGGCGGCGCGCTCGAGAAGCTGCCCGCCGGGTTGGACGAGGCGGTCGCCGAGCTTGAGACGGCGGTCAGGCTCAGGCCCGACTACCCGGAGCCGCACAACAACCTGGGGATCGCCCTGGAGAAGAGTCCCGGACGGCGCGATGACGCCCTCGCCGAATTCAGGGAGGCCCTGCGTCTCAACCCGGACTTCGCGGACGCGCACAACAACCTGGGCAACGCGCTGGAGCGGATCCCCGGCAGGATGGGAGAGGCGATCGGCGAGCTCGAGGCCGCGGTGCGGCTCAACCCGGACTTCGCGGACGCTCACAACAACCTCGGGCTTGCGCTGGAGAAGGTCCCGGGCCGCATGGACGAGGCGATCGCACAGTATGAGGAGGCGCTTCGGCTCAACCCGGACTACGCGGAGGCGCACAGCAACCTTGGCAACGCGCTGCAGGGGAAGCCCGACCGGCTTGAGGATGCGGTCGCGCACTACCGGGAGGCGCTTCGGCTCAACCCCGACTACGCGGAGGCGCACAACAACCTGGGCAACGCGCTGGAGCGTATCCCGGGCCGGCTCGACGATGCGGTGGCGCAGTTCAGGGAGGCGCTGCGGCTCGACCCGGAGTACGCGGAGGCGCACAACAACCTTGGGAACGTCCTCCAGCGTATCCCGGGCCGGCTTGACGATGCGGTGGCCGAGTTCGAGGCCGCGGTGCGGCTCAACCCGGATTTTCCGGAGGCGCACTACGGCCTGGGCAACGCCCTGAGCTCCGAGGGCCGGACGGCGGAGGCGGTCGCGGCGTACGAGGCTGCCCTGCGGCTGCGGCCGGACCACGCGGAGGCGCACAACAACCTCGGGAACGTCCTCCAGCGAATCCCGGGCCGCCTGGACGAGGCGATCGGCCACTACAGGGAGGCGCTTCGGCTCAACCCGGGCTACGCCGAGGCGCACAACAACCTCGGGAATTCCCTGAACGCGAAGGGACAGGTCACCGACGCGATCGCGCAGTACGGGGAGGCGCTGCGGCTGAGGCCGGACGTCGCAGGGTTCCATCTGAACCTCGCCGTGACGCTCCTGAGGGTCCCCGGCCGCCAGGACGAGGCGGTGGCTCACCTCAAGGAGGCGCTGCGCCTCCAGCCCGACAACCCCATGGCCCGCCAGATCCTGGCGCGCGTGGAGGCACCCGGGCCGTGAGGCACCGGCCGGGCGGCCCGCCTCGTTTCAGGGTGGCGCGCCGGGTCGTTGTATGCTCGGATCCGGCGCCACGGTCCCTTCCCCACGCCATCGACTGACGACCGCCTGGCGTCTCGCCCGGCTTGCCGGGCCGTCCTCGGTCCCGGCCGATGCCGACTGGATTTCGGCCGAGGTGCCGGGCGCCGTGCAGCTCGACTGGGCGCGGGCCCGGGGCCTGCCCGATCCCGCCTACGGCCAGAATGTCCGGGCATACGCAGGCCTCGAGGATTCCTTCTGGCTCTACCAGACGAGCATCCCCGACGCGCCACGCGGCCCCGACGAACTCCTGTTCTTGACCGTCGGCGGGGTGGACCACCGGTGCGAGGTGCGCCTTGGCGGGAGGGTCGTCCTCTCGCACCAGGGCCTGCTGGCGCCCCTCGAGCTCGATGTCTCCGCGGCGGCGCCGGGCGCCCCGCTCGAGGTGCTCGTGTTTCCCGCCCCGAAGCGCCACGCGCAGCCCGCCGACCGCACGCAGGCGAGCCACACGACCAAGGCGCCGGTCAGCTACGGATGGGACTGGCACCCGCGCCTGATCCCGCTCGGGCTGTGCGAGCCGGCGGTGTTCGAGGTGCGCCCCCGCGCCCACCTGCGGCACGTCGACTTCGCCTACACGCTCTCGGAGGACCTCTCGGCGGCGGAGATCGCCGTCACGGTCGAGAGCAGCGTTCCCGCCGCGGGCTACACCTGGCGGCTGATCGACCCGGAGGGCAGGGCGGTCCTCGAAAGCCGGGGACCGGCGGCCCGGCTGGAACGGCCGCGCCTCTGGTGGACGCACGACCACGGGGAGCCCGCCCTCTACACGCTGGAGGTGGCCCTCGCCGGGGGGGATGCCCTGCGGCGCAGGGTCGGCTTTCGTCGCGTCAGGCTGGTCATGTACCCCGGGGCATGGGAGGCCGACACCGCGGTGCCCAAGTCGCGCGACACGCCCCCGGTCACGATCGAGCTCAACGGCAGGTCGATCTTCGGCAAGGGGAGCAACTGGGTGTGCCCGGACCTCTTCCACGGCCGCGTGGGGCCGCAGACCTACCGGCCCCTCCTGGAGCTGGCGCGGGGCGCGCACATGAACCTCCTGCGCTGCTGGGGCGGGGCCCCGGCCCCGAAGGAGGCGTTCTTCGGGATGTGCGACGAGATGGGCCTGATGGTCTGGCAGGAGTTCCCTCTGGCCTGCAATCTCTACCCGGACGACCCGTCCTACCTGGAGGAGCTCGACGGCGAGTCGCGTGCGCTGGTGCGCCGGGTCCGCCAGCATCCGTGCCTGGGCCTTTGGGTGGGGGGCAACGAGCTCTTCAACGCGTGGTCGCGCATGACGGACCAGAGCCTGCCCTTGAGGCTGCTCAATCGGAACTGCTACGACCTCGACCCTCTCACGCCGTTCCTGCCCACGGCCCCCGTCGAGGGCATGGGACACGGCGGCTACCTCTTCCGCAACCGCGGCAAGGATCCCTTCGAGACCTTCCAGTCCGCGGCCTGCACGGCCTACACCGAGTTCGGCTGTCCCAGCGCCTCCCCGGTCGACTACCTGAGAACCTTCATCCCCGAGACGGAGCTCTGGCCGCCGCGCCTCGGGACGAGTTGGGAGACACACCACGGGCTGGGCGCCTGGGAGGTCGAGCCCACCACCTGGCTCTGCACGAGCGCGTTGGAGCATTACTTCGGCCCGTCGCCCTGCCTTGAGGACCTCGTCGCCCGGAGCGCGTGGCTCCAGTGCGAGGGCTACAGGGCGATGTTTGAGGAGGCGCGCCGCCAGCAGCCGCGCTGCTCGATGGCGCTGAACTGGTGCTACAACGAGCCCTGGCCCACCGCGGCCAACAACAGCCTCATCAACTGGCCGGCCAGGCCTAAGCCCGCCTACGCCACCGTCCGGGAGGCGTGCCGGCCCGTCCTGGCCTCGGCGCGGATCCCGCGCTTCCAATGGAGGGCGGGCGAGCGCTTCACGGCCGAGCTCTGGATCCTCAACGACTCCGCGTCGCCCCAGGCGCCGGGGAGGATGAGCGCGCACCTGGCGATGGGCGAGCGCCGGTGGCACCTCGGGGACTGGGACTTCCCGGACGTGCCCGCGCAGCGCAACCTGCGGGGCCCCGAGGTCGGCCTCGCGCTCCCCGGGGATGCGGGGGACGCGTTCACGCTCGAGCTCCGCGTCGACGCGCGCGGCCCATGGTCCAGCGCCTATCGCCTCAGCCTTCGGCCCGCCGGCCTGCCCCCTGCCGGGGACGCGTGACGGGACCCCGGATTCCCCGGGGTCGGACAAGGCAAGGGTAGACAACGGCCGGGCGAGGGATCATGGTGAACGTTCCCGGAACAGGGAACCCACACCTCCAACCGCCGTTGATGAGCGCGCCCGACCCCTCCACCTATCTGGCCCGAATCGAGGGCGACCTGCTGGGGAACATTCTTCCGTTCTGGATGAAGCGGGTCGTCAGGCCGGAGGGCGGCTTTGTCGGCTCGCTGACCAACGACCTCAGGGCCGACGGGTCCGCCGAGCGCGGGGCCCTGCTCACCTCGCGCATCCTCTGGACCTTCTCGGCGGCCTACGCGCGCTACAGGGACCCGGCTTATCTCGCCACGGCGGACCATGCGTACGCCGACCTGCTCGGGAGCTTCCACGACGCCGAGCACGGCGGCTTCTGGTGGTCCGTCGCCGCCGACGGCAGGGTCGCCCGCGACCGCAAGCAGGTCTACGGGCAGGCCTTCGCCGTGTATGCACTGTCCGAATACCATTTCGCCACGGGCCGGCGCGAGCCCCTGGACGAGGCCATCGCCGCCTACAGGCTCATCGAGGCCCACGCGCGGGACGCGCGCCACGGCGGATACCTCGAGGCCTTCGGCCGGGACTGGAGGCCGATCGCGGACATGAGGCTGAGCGCCGTGGACATGAACGAGCCCAAGTCCCAGAACACGCACCTGCACGTGATGGAGGCCTACACCCGCCTCCTCGCCGTGTGGCCCGACGCGGGCCTGCGGCGGGCCCTCTCCGGGCTGCTCGAGACCATGCTGGGGCGCATCGTCAACCCCGCGACGCGGCACCTGGGTCTGTTCTTCTCCGAGGACTGGGCCCCGCGCTCGGACAGGGTGTCCTACGGGCACGACATCGAGGCCGCGTGGCTCTTCTGCAGGGCGGCGGAGGTGCTGCGCGACCCCGCCTTCACCGCGATGATCCTGCCCCTGTCCGTCAGCATCGCGGAGACGACGCTCTCCGAGGGGATCGACTCGGACGGGGGCGTGTACAACGAGGGCGGCCCAGGGGGGCTCACCAACACGAACAAGGAATGGTGGCCCCAGGCCGAGGCGGTCGTGGGTTTCATCAACGCCTTCCAGGTGTCGGGCCAGGAGCGCTTCCTGCGGGCCGCGTTCCACACGTGGGACTTCATCGAGCGCAGGCTCATCGACTCCCGAGGCGGCGAGTGGTTCCGCGGGGTCACGCGCGAGGGCCGCGTGCTCGACAACGAGCTCAAGGTGAGCTTTTGGAAATGCCCCTACCACAACGGCCGCACCGGCCTCGAGGCGGCGCAGCGCCTGCGCGCGATCGCGGCGGCCGCCCGCAGGCCACCCCCCCTCTCATGAAAAAGAAGCCAGCACACGCGCCCCGCGCGAAGGCCAAGAAAATCCCGGGCGTCCCGGCGGGGGCGCCCCCCGCCTGGGCCGCCCGCCTCGCAAAGCTGCGCAGGGAGCACGAGGCGTTCCTCGCGCGCCCGAACCCGGTCGACCCCGAGTGGGACAACGGCGTGTTCGAGCGGTTCAGGAACCCCGCCCTCACCTACCGGCACGCCCCGATCGAGTGGCGGTTCGACCTGAACCCGAGGACCAACCCCTTCCTCATGGAGCGCCTCGGCGTCAACGCGACGCTCAACCCGGGAGCGTTCCTGTGGAAGGGCAGGGTGCACATGGTCGTCCGCTTCGAGGGCTATGACCGCAAGAGCCTCTTCGCGATTGCGGAGAGCCCCAACGGGATCGACAACTGGCGCTTCTGGGACGAGCCCGTGGACCTCCCGGAGATCATGCCGGAGACCAACGTCTACGACATGCGGGTCACGTTCCACCAGGACGGCTGGATCTACGGGGTCTTCTGCGCCGAGTCGAAGGATCCCGCCGCGAAGCAGGGCGACCTCTCAAGCGCCGTGGCGGTCGCCGGGATCGTGCGCACGCGCGACTTCATCGCGTGGGAGCGCCTCCCCAACCTGAGGACGCCGGCCTCGCAGCAGAGGAATGTCGTGCTCCACCCGGAGTTCGTGGGCGGCCGCTACGCCTTCTACACCCGCCCGATGGACGGGTTCATCGACGTCGGCTCCGGGGGGGGTATCGGCTGGACGCTCTGCGAGGACATCACGACGGGGGTGACGGGACCTGAGGCCATCATCGACGGCCGGGCCTACCACACGATCAAGGAGGTGAAGAACGGCCAGGGGCCCGCCCCGATCAAGACGCCCAGGGGGTGGCTCCACCTCGCGCACGGCGTGCGCGCGTGCGCCGCGGGCCTGCGCTACGTCCTGTACATGTTCATGACGTCGCTCGAGGACCCCTCCAGGGTCATCGCCCGGCCCGGCGGCCATTTCCTGGCGCCCCACGGCGGCGAGGGGTTCGGGGACGTCTCCAACGTGACGTTCACCAACGGGTGGGTGGCGTTGCCCGACAGGGCGAAGACGGTCCTCATCTACTACGGCGGCTCGGACACGCGCTGCTACGTCGCCCGCACGAGCGTCGACAGGCTCCTCGACTGGTGCCTGAACACGCCCGAGGATGCGCTCACCACGCGCAGGGCGGTCGACCAGCGCCTCGCGCTCATCCGCGCCAACAGGGCGGTGCTCGGGCGCTGAGCGGCGCCCCGGCCGCGCGGCTCAGTTGAGCTCGCGGCCGAAGTGCTGCTGGTACGCCTGCCTCAGCGCCTGCACCATCTCGGGCGGCATGCGCGGCTGCCGGCGCACGTGGTCCCACCACTGCAGCGCCAGGGCCTCGTTGCCCGCGTTGATGTAGTAGAAGGCGAGGGTCCCGATGACCTGGGGGTTCTCGGGCTGCTTCTCGAGGGCCTCGTTCAGCGCGGCCAGCGCCTCGTCCCCCCTGTTCAGCGAGAAGTAGATGTTCGCGAGCTCGATGAGGGGCCCGGACTCGCTGGGGTTGAGCCTGAAGGCATCCCGGTACTCCGCGATTGCGGCCTCCTTCTCGCCCGCGTCGTTGAGCCGTTTCGCCTCCTCGATGTGCAGGCTCGCGGAGTCGGGGCAGTTGGCGAGCCCGGAGCGCAGCGCCTGCTCGGCCGGGCCGCTCTGGCGCATGGCGACGAGGGCCTGGTAGAGCACGAGCCACGCGTCGTTGTCCGTGGGCGAGATGGCCACGGCCCTCTGCAGGTGCTCGACCGCCGAGGGGAAGTTGCCGTCGTGGGTCAGCATCACGGCCAGCTGCCGGTGGAACGAGCTGCTCTTCGGCGCGAACGCTATCGCCCGCTCGAGCATCTGCTCGGCGCCGGGCCTGTTCCCCGACAGCGAGGCGACCGAAGCCGCGACGCTCAGCCTGTAGGAGTCGAAGCAGTCGTCCATCAGGCCGTCCAGCCAGGGGTCGGCAAGGTCCTTGAACTCCCTCCGGCCGATGATGGCCTTGACCTCGTCCGCCTCCGCCTGGTTTCCGAGGTGCTCGTCCACGGTCACGAGCGTCGACAGGCCGCCGATGAAGTCGGGATTGAGCTTCTTCGTGTAGAGGAGCCGGTCCCTGGCCTTGTTCCACTCGCCGGCGATCACGTCGGCCTTGGCCAGGCCGAGCAGTGCGTACGGGTCGTCGGGCGCCCTCGCCAGCACCTCCGAGTAGGCACGCACGGCGTCCGCCACCTGGTTCCCCTTGAGGAGCTCGTCGCCGAGCCGGAGCCGGGCGGGGATGTAGCCCGGGGCGAGCCGGACCGCGGCCTGCTCCCTGGGAAGGGCGTCGTCCTGCCGGCCGAACTGCGCGTAGATGTTCGCCTCGAGGTGGGGCCAGCGGGCGTCGCGCGGCTCCATCCGCCACAGGGCAGAATAGCACTGGAGCGCCTCGTTGTAGAACCCGTTGGCGTGGTAGAGGCGGCTGAGCGCCACAAGGCCGTCCACCGAATGGAGGTAGCTGCGGGCGCGCTGCTCCGAGTCGCCCACCTGGCTCGCGAATTCAGGCGGCAGCGCGCTCATGTCCGGCCGCTCGGGAATGGCCGCCAGCACGAGGCTTCGCCTGGCGACGGCGCGGGCGGCCAGCCCAGCCGCAGCCAGGAGGGCGGCGGCCGCCACCGCGTAGCCGATCCAGGCCCGGCGCGCGGGCCTCACTTCCTGGGCTTTTGTCGCCATAGGGTTATCCTGCCCATCCGTTCAAAGGGGGGATAGGCCGTGAAGCCGCCCGTCACGATGCTGGGCAGCCCCGAGCCGTCGAGGTCTCCGGCCGCGCAGGTGATCTGCATGATGGGCTCGTGGCTCAGGATGTGCATCGTGAAGTTCTGCTTGCCGTCGTTCTTGAAGACCACGAGCGAGGCGGCCTTCGGGTTCTTCCAGTTGTTGAAGGCGCTCGTGCAGACGATGTCCATCACGCCGTCCCCGTTGATGTCGATCCCGACGGGGGCGTAGGCGCCGGCCAGGTTGCCCACCCGGTGGTACTTGAAGAACCCGTTGCCGAGGTTCTCGAGCCACTGCACGCCGTGCCACGGGCGCAGGCCGGGGTCGGCGTAGGCGAACCCGTCGCCGTTGGTGTAGAGGATGTCGGGCCGCCCGTCGTGGTTGACGTCGCAGAGGCAGATGCCGCTGCTCCCGTAGTCCTCGTTGGTCGAGCCGAAAATCACCTTGCTGGTGAAGTTCCCGTTGCCGTCGTTCTGGAACAGGTAGATCTCCTCGTACTGCTGCGAGACCAGCGCGACGATGTCCTTGTGCCCATGGCCGGTCATGTCCGCGATGCAGACGTTGATGGTCCCGGAGAGGCTGAGGAGGATGTGGCTCTCGAACTGCCAGTTGCCGAGATTGCGCATCCAGCGGATCTCGCCCTGGTCGTAGCCGAACTGGCCCACGGCTAGGTCCAGCTTCCCGTCGCCGTCCAGGTCGGCGGCCTGGACATCGGTCACGCGGGCGATGTGCTCCGCGATCACGTGCCTGGTGAAGTGCTGGTGGCCGTCGTTCTCAAGGATGATGATGGAGCCGATCTTGTCGTTGTTGGGGAACACCTCGCCCATGCAGGCGACGAGGAGGTCCAGGTGGCCCGTGTTGTTCATGTCGACGGCCTCCACGTGCACCACGCCCGGCAGGTCGGTGGCGAGCACCTGCTCCACGAACTTGCCGCGCGAGACCTGGCGCAGCCAGACGATCGCGTTGAGATGGTCGTCGCAGGCCAGGATGTCGGGCAGCCCGTCCTGGTCGAGGTCGACGATGGTGACGTGGGAGATCCACGGCGTTCCCTCGTACGCGTTTCCGACCGCCTCGGGCGTGAACCGGGACGTGTCCTCGACCGCCGTCGACTGCTCGACGGTGATAGGCGCCTCGGCGGCCTGTCGCGCGCAGCCCGAAAACGCTAGGCCGGCGCAGGCGGCGGCAAGGGCGAGGAGGGGGGCGCTGCGCTGCGTGGGGGAGGGCATGTGCGATGCCGCCCGTGAGCTAGGGGGCGGCGAGGATCAGGGTCGGCGAAGTCTGCGGGGAGTCGCCCGACGTCATAAGACCCGAGGGCCACCGAATGCGAACATTTTTCGGCGGGTTGG
>CAYNLL010000004.1:0-24472 GCA_964398015.1 uncultured Opitutaceae bacterium
CTTTGAAAGGGCCAGGGACCTCGGGATAAGGGTCGCCTACGAGATGCCCGCTCCGGAGACGCGCTTTGTCCAGCGCCTGCTCGAGGCGGAGATGGACCGTTTCCCCGAACTCCGCACCGCCTACCACCGCTACACCTCCAAACGGGAGGGGCGCCGTACCGCCCGGCGCCTCGCGGAATGGCACCTCTCCGACGTTGTTGTCGCCGCCTCGTCGTTCACGCGGCAGAGCTTTGCCTCCTCGGGTCTTGACGTCGGAAAGCTCAGGATTGTCCCGCTCGGCGCGCCGGCCGTAGCATCGCGCGACGAGGCGCTGCGCGCAGGTGCGACCCATGAAACACCCATGACCTTCATTTGGGCGGGCACCTTTGGAATTCGAAAGGGCGCCCACTATCTGCTGGAGGCATGGAGGCACGGAGGATTCGGGCGCCATGCGCGCCTCAAGGTATTTGGCGCGGTCGCCCTGCCCGACCGCGTGCTCCACCCCCTGCCCGACGGCGTCGAGCTCCTCGGCTCGGTCTCGCGCACCGAATTGATGGCGCACTACCGGGACAGCGACGCGCTCGTCTTTCCGACGCTGTGCGACGGCTGGGGCATGGTGGTGACGGAGGCATGGTCGCGAGGGCTTCCCGTGATCACTACCGACCGCGCGGGCGCCGCCGACCTCCTCAGGAATGGCGAAAACGGACTGCTCATTCGCGCCGGCGAGTCGGGCGCGATATCCGAGGCCCTGCAGTGGTGCCTTGATCATCGTGACGCGCTGCGCCTGATGCGTGAATCCGCGCTCGCGACCGCCGCGGGCTGGCAGTGGGAGGACTACCGCAGGAAGCTCGCGGACGCGCTGCGGCAGGCACGCCTTTTTGACTCCCCCCCGTGAACTCCGGGGCCCCCCTCATCTGCCTGATCACTCCGGGCCATGTTTCCTCGACACCCCGGCTCGTCAAGGAGGCGGACGCGCTCGTCGAAGCCGGCTACCGGGTCCACGTCGTCGCAGGGCGGCATTTCACGCCGGCGGATCGGCTCGATGCCGACATCCTGAAGGGCGCGCGGTGGGAGTGCACGCGGCTGGACTATCGCGGCGGAGCGGGAGCCCTCGCCAGGAAGATCCTTCGGCGGTTCGCCCGGAGGCTAGTCGTCTGCGCGCCCCTTGCGACCATCGGCCTCGCGGCCCGAGCCAGCCATGCCGAGGCGCTGCATCTGGGAGCCACTGCCTCGCGTCTGCCGGCGAGCCTGTTCATCGGCCATTGCCTTCCCGCGCTTCCCGCGGCGGCGATGGCGGCCCGGAGGAGGCGCAGCGCGTACGGCTTCGACGCGGAGGATTTCCATGATGCCGAGACCGACACGGCGCTCAGGGATCCGGCCGAGCGGGGTGCGATTCACCTCCTGCAGTCGGCCCTGCTCCCCGGGAGCGCGCATTTCACGGCGTCGTCCCCGCTCATCGCCGAGCAGTATTCGCGCAGCTACAACGTCCAACCACTCACGGTGCTAAATGTCTTTCCACGCGACCACGCGCCAAGCCACCCGCTTGATCCCGGGCCTGTCACGGCTGAGCGACCGGCGATCGCCTACTGGTTTTCCCAAACCGTGGGACCCAATCGCGGTCTCGAGGCGGCGGTGGCCGTCCTCGGACGAATGCGCACACCCGTCGAACTCCACCTGCGCGGAACGCCCGCGCCAGGCTTCGCCGGGAGCCTGCAGGCCCTGGCCACCCGGGAGGGCCTTGGGCGCCCGATCCGCTTTCTCTCCCCTGGGTCTCCGAGCGAGATGGCGCGGCTGGCCGCCGGAGCCGATCTTGGCCTCTCCACGGAGGCCCGCTTCCCGCTCAACCGGGATATCTGCCTCACCAACAAGGTGTTTGTCTACCTTCTTGCGGGCATACCGCAGCTGCTCTCGTCTACCGTGGCACAGAGCGCGCTGGCGCCGCAGCTTGGCGAGGCCGCGCTGCTCGCCGATTTGGATCAGCCGGGCGCAGTCGCCGCCAGGCTCGATGCCTTTTTCGCCGAGCCGGGCCGCGCCACCGCCGCTCGGCTCTCGGCGCGAGGGCTCTCGGAGCGGCGCTTCTGCTGGGACGTTGAAAAGTCGACCTTCCTTGGCTCGGTAAGGTCCGTGGTGCCCCCGCCCTGAAGGGAATGGCGCCCCGGACCCCGACCGTGAGACTGGATTGAATCCCTTCCCCGGCCCAGATACCTTGCCCCATGCGCGCCAGCCTGCTCTTCAACCCTTTTGACCTCGTCGAGCGGCTCGCCGTCGCATCGCGCCGGCGACGCCGCAGAAGGCGGCTGCGCGGAACTCCCGCCGAACGCCTCTCGCTCGGGCACCTCGACTCCCTGGAGCTGCTGGAGTTGCTCGCCCCGGAGCCGCCGCGGGTGATTCACGACATCGGGGCGAACGTCGGAACCTGGACGTGCCTCGCGAAATCGCTCTACCCGGGCGCCGCGGTCGAGGCTTTCGAGCCCCTGGAGGCGCACAAGGGCGACTTCGTGCGATGGACGGCGCCTTGGAAGGACGTGCGCCTCCATTCGGTCGCCCTCGGGCCGCGCGACGGCTCAGTCACCCTAGAGATGACGGACTTCGCCGATGCCACGAGCGTCCTTCCCCTGACCGATGAGGGTCGCCGAACCTTCAACATTGCCCCGGCCGGGCGTCGGGAGGTTCCCATGGCCACGCTGGACGGGCTGGTCGCCTCGGGTCTGGTGCGCGCGCCCGACCTGCTCAAGCTCGATGTCCAGGGCTACGAGATAGAGGCGCTGCGGGGCGGTGACCGCAGCCTCAGGGGGGCGCGGGCGGTGATCTGTGAGGTCAGCTTCCGCCGCTTCTACGAGCGCCAGCCGCTGTTCGCGGAAGTGGTCGCCTACCTGGCCGAGCGCGGGTTTCTGCTGCATGCGTTCGGTTGGAGCCTCAATGCAGGCGAGCCCTTGTCCCAGGCGGACGCTCTTTTTCTGAGGCAATGACAAGGCCCCTGCGCATCTTCCTATGCTGCCAGCAGGATCTGCGGCCGCACCCGGTTCCGGCATACAGGTTCTGGGCGGACGGGTTTCGCGCGGCATTCGCCGAGGCGGGTCACACGTGCATCGAAGCCCCCGGCGTCGATTGGGCGTTGGGGTTGGTGTCGATGACCGCTGAAGCGCGCGCGCGCTGGCTCGAGTCCGCCTGGCAGAGGGCCGTAGAGTGGATCCGGCGAGAACACGGGCAGAGGCCCGTCGACCTGTTCCTCTCCTACCTTTACCCCGGCCAGGTTCAGGCGGAAGCGGTGGCCGAATTGCGAGGCCTCGGAATCCCGTGCGTCAATTTCTTCTGCGACAACGTGCGCCTTTTCCGCCGGGCTCCGGCGGAGTTCGCCTGCTTCGACCTGAACTGGGTGCCCGAGCAAGCCGCCCTCGACCTTTACCGGCGCGCGGGATTTCCGACGCTCTACTCCTCGATGCCCTGCTGGGTGGCGCCCCAGTGGCGCACCGTCCCCGAAGCCGAGAGCCTCCCGGCGACTTTTGTGGGGACAAGGGATGAGCAGCGCGAGCGGCTCTTTGCAGAGGCCTTCAGGCTGGGGTTGAGGGCCGACCTCCGCGGGCTCGGCTGGGCAGACGACAATCCGCCCTGGTCTGCTCCGCCCCCGGGCCGGGGGCTCGCGTTGCTCAGAAACCAATGGGATTTCGCGGCGCAGAACGGCGCGCTGGCCCTTGTGCGAAAGCTCGCCTACAGGCTCTCGCCGCCGGAGCCGGTCGCCTTCGACTTCAAGCCGTGGGCGGGCAAGCAGGTCTTGGGAGAGGATTATTGGCACGCGCTTCGCGAAAGCCGGGTGTGCATCGGCGTCAACCGCTTCCCGAGCCTGAGGCATCCCATCGACCGTCCGATCTGCTATTCGCGCCTGCGCGACATCGAGGCGCCCATGGCAGGGTCGGCCTACCTGACCGAATTCGCCCCTGGGCTCGACGACCTCTACGACATCGGCAAGGAGATCGAGGTTTACCGCAGCGCCGGCGAGCTTGTTGCGAAGGTGGCCGAGCTAGAACGCGACAGCGGGCGCCGCCGACAGCTGCGCGAGCGGGGGCAGCGCCGCGCCCTGGGAGAGCACGGCATCGCGACAACCCTGGCGAAGATCGCCCGGCGCCTCGGGCTCGGGTGAGCCGGGGGAGGCCGACGGTAACCCCTCGTTCAGCTGAACGCGCGGCGGCCCTCCAGTGCGCTCTTTAGCGTCACCGAGTCGGCATAGAGCACGCCGCCGCCGCTTGGGATCCCGAAGCCGATGCGGGTCACCCGCAGGTCGCGCGCTCCCTTTAGGCGCTCCTGCAGATAGTGGCACGTCGCCTCGCCCTCGACGTCATTGGGAAGGGCAAGCACGAGCTCGTCGATCTCGTTGGACTCAATGCGGGAGACGAGGCCCGCGATGTTCAGGTCGTCCGGGCCGATCCCGCGCAGGGGCGAAAGCTTCCCATGGAGAACGTGGTAGCCCGAGCGCCATGTCGCGCTCCGCTCAATCGCCACAAGCTCCGGCACGTCCTCCACCACGCAGACCGAACGATGGTTTCGCCTCGGATCCGAACATATCGCGCAAAGTTCGCCCTCGCTCAGGTTGCCACAGCGGGAGCAGCGGCGGACGCTCTTGGAGGCCTCGGCAAGGGCCGAAACGAGGGCCTCGAGCTGCTCCGGCTTTCCCAGCAGCAGATGAAGCGCGATCCGCTCAGACGAGCGGAACCCGATTCCCGGCAGTTTCCGGAGGACCTGTTGCAGTCTCTCGAAGGCGGTCGTCACTCGGTCAGAACATGCCCGGCATTTGAAATGCCGACGTCACTTTCTGCATCTCACTATCATTTAATGTCTTAGCCTGCTTCGATGCATCCTGAATGGCGGCGAGGATCGTTTCGGAAACAAGCTTGGGATCCTCCTTCAGAAATTCCGGATCCAGCAGGAGCGCCGTGAACTTGCCGGCGACGCTGATCTTGACCCGCACAGCACCGCCAGCGGCGGACACCTCGAGTTCACGGGCCTCAAGCTGTGCTTGGAGCGCCTCGATGGAGCGCTGCATCTTCTGCGCCGTCTTAAGGAGTTTGCCGACACCAGCCATGGCGCGTGATCTTGCTAGGCGCGCGGAAAATAACGAGAGGTTTTTGACGGAATTTCCGTGAGCTCCGAGCTGCCGCAGTATTCACTGCAGCCCATGCCCTCCCCTTCCGTCCTCGTGCTTCTCGCCGATGGATTTGAGGAGATCGAGTTTGTGACTCCCGTGGATATTCTCCGCCGGGCGGGCGCCCAGGTGACGGTCGCGGCCCTCGGCGAGGGCATCCACGTCACCGGCCGAAGCGGGTTGACGGTCCACGCGGACACGCCCCTGGCGTCGGTGGGTTCCGGCTTTGACTGCCTGCTGCTGCCGGGAGGACCTGGCGTGGCCGCGCTGCGCTCGGACTCGCGGGTCGGCGAGCGGCTGAGGCTGCAGGACGCGGGCAACGGGTGGATCGCCGCCATTTGCGCGGCCCCCGTGGTCCTCAAGGACGCGGGTGTGCTCCGGGGCCGGCGCCACACGGCCCATTTCTCTGTTTCAGCCGAGCTCCCGGAGACGCTCCTCGACGAGCGCGTGGTCGTCGACGGGCGTCTGATCACCTCCCGGGGGGCGGGAACCGCGCTGGACTTCGCCCTCATGCTGGTCGAGAAGCTGTTTTCCGGGGAAAAGGCCTCGGAGGTCGCTCGCTCGGTCTCTTCGTGAAACTAGGGCCGTCTGCAAGGTTGCGCCGCAGGGAATGCGTAACTGGTATCATGATGCGGTAGGAACAGATCCGACCGACCCCAATATGGGCTGCCCCGTCCTGTCCCCCATCATCACCCTCCCCAGAAGCGACGGGGCGAAGCCGTCCTCCCACCCATGTGCGGCATAGCCGGATTCGTGGATCCCGCCAGCCCCCCCTCGGCTCGGGAGGAGGCCGTGCAGCGGATGTGCGCCTCGATGATCCACCGCGGGCCGGACGACTCGGGGATGGCATCGGCCGGGCCCGCGACCATTGGGATGAGGCGCCTTGCCATCTTCGACCCCGCCAACGGCGGCCAGCCGATGACGACGTCGGACGGAAGGTACTCCATCGTCTTCAATGGAGCCATCTACAATTTTGGGGCGCTCCGGACCGAGCTGGAGTCGGCCGGATGGATTTTTCGCACGCAGTGCGACACGGAGGTGCTCCTGGCGGCCCTCGCGCAGTGGGGCGAGGCCGCGCTCGCGAAGCTGAGGGGGATGTACGCCTTCGCGCTCTGGGACTCCGCTGAAGAGTCTCTGTTCGCCGCGCGTGACCCGTTTGGGATCAAGCCCCTCTACTACGTCAGGCGGGACGGGCGCCTTCTCTTCGCGTCGGAGGTCTCGGCTCTTCTCGCCTCGGGCGCATGCAGGAGTGAGGTCGATCCGGCGTCCGTCGCCGACTACCTGGCTTGGCTGGCCGTTCCTGCGCCGCGCACGATCTACCGCGGGGTCATGAGCCTGCTCCCGGGCGAGTGCCTCCGGTTCCGAAGGGGCCAGCTCGAGATCCATCCCGCATGGGCGTTTCGCACCATCGCGGCGGATCCGGCGCCCAGCACGACGCGGGAGGAATTCCTGCACGGCCTGCGCGGGCGCCTGGAGGACTCAATACGCGCCCACGTCCTCGCCGATGTCCCGGTGGGCGCGTTTCTATCAGGGGGCCTTGACTCGGCAGTGGTCGTGGGCCTCATGTCGCGCGCGACGGGAAAGGCGCTCCGGACATTCTCCATCGGATTTGAGGAGACCAATTTCTCGGAGGCCGACGACGCCGAGGCGACCGCCAGGCACTTCGGCACGATCCACCACACACGGATTCTCACGGGAGACGAGGTCGCCCGCGACATGGACAAGTTCCTCGCGGCCTGCGACCAGCCGACCGGGGACGGGGTCAACACCTACTATGTGAGCCAGACGGCGAGGGCGGGCGGCGCGACCGTGGCCCTATCCGGCCTCGGGGGAGACGAACTCTTCGGCGGCTACCCTTCCTTTGCCACGCTGCCGGTGCTGGCGGGTCGCCTTTCGGCCTGGCGGAGGATTCCCGCGCCGCTCCGCTCAATGATCGCGAGAGGCGTGGCGGCAGGAGGAACCCGCGGGCGCAAGCTGGCCGACATGCTCGACAGCGCGCGCGATGTCCACGAGCTGGCGTCGCTCCAGCGCCGAGTGTTCTCGGAGGCGAGCAGGCGCTCCCTGCTCGCGGGCGACGCAGCCGCCTCCCTCGCCGGCTCGGCTCCTTACCATCCGCGGCTCGATGCGATGCGCCAGGACGTAGGCTCCGGCGATCTCTTCGCGCTCGTGAGCGCATGGGAGATGCGCACCTACATGGCCGATGTGCTCCTTCGAGACAGCGACGTGATGAGCATGCGCCATTCACTCGAGCTGCGGGTTCCCTTCATCGACCTCCCGCTCGTCGAATGGCTTTGGCGCCAGCCGACCGCCTTCAGGGGGGGCCGCGGGAACCCGAAGGCCGCGCTGGTCGATGCGACGGCAGACATCCTCCCGCCGGGGCTATTGAAGCGCCGCAAGAGGGGATTCACGCTGCCGTTTCCCCTGTGGATGCGGTCGGACCTCCGCCCGTTCCTCGAGGACACGTTCTCCGGCGCAAGCGTGGGCCAAAGCGGTCTCTTCTCCACCGATACGGTAAGAGCGCTCTGGACGGGCTTCGCCTCGGGAGGCGACTATCGAGAATGGTCCCGGATTTGGAGCCTTGCCGTCCTCATCGCCTTCGTGAATCGCCGAACGGGAAGACGATGATGCCCCGCCCGAGTCACAAGGACCGCCCACGCCGGCAGGCACGCCGGCGGAGGGTGCCCAACATGCCCCCGAATTGAAGACCCTTTTCATCGCCCCAGAGCTGTTCGCCGGCGAGGGAGGCATCACCCGCATCCTCAGGCTGTACCTCAAGGCGTTGTGCGAGCTCGCGACCGACAGCGACGAGGTCAGTTTCCTGGCGCTCAACGACTCGGTCGTGGACTCGTCGGAGCTGCGCCGCTATTCCGGGAGCCGCCTTGTCGAATGGAGGGTGTGCGGCAGGGACAAGGTCTCCTTCGGCGCGCACGCGCTGCAGATGGGCCTTCGTTCGGACAAGATCATCTGCGGCCACGTCGCCCAGTTGTCCCTTGCGTGGGCGGCCTCCAGGCTCAGGCCGCGCCTTTCCTATCATCTCGTCGCGCACGGCATCGAGGTCTGGCGCCCCTTCACGTTCCTGGAGCGGCGTGCGCTCAGGGCCGCGTCGTCCATATGGTGCGTCAGCGAATTCACCAGGCGCCAGCTTCTCGAACATTGCCCGCTCCCGCCGGAGAGGACGCGCGTGCTGCCTAACGCCCTGGACCCGTTCCTCGCCCCGACGGCGCCGGTCGAGCCGCCGGAGGGCGCTCCGATCATACTGGCAGTCACAAGGCTTTCGTCCTCGGACAGCTACAAGGGCGTCGACCACCTGATCGACGCCCTGCCCGGAGTCCTGAAGGAGATACCCGGGGCGCGCCTGAGGATCGTGGGCCGCGGGGACGGACTCGACGGCCTGTTGTCGCGCGCGCGCGCCCTCGGGATTGCGCGGTCCGTGGAGTTTGCGGGTTACCTGTCGGACTCCGACTTGAACGCCGAATTCGCGAAGTGCCGTCTCTTCGCCCTTCCCAGCGCGAGGGAGGGGTTCGGCCTGGTTTACCTGGAGGCCATGGCCCATGGGCGCCCATGCCTTGCAGCCCTTGCGGGCGGGGCCCCCGAGGTGGTCACCGCCGAGACGGGAATCCTGGTCGAGTACGGAGACGTGCCAGGTCTTTCGGCCGCGCTCGTGGGAGCGCTGCGCCGGGAATGGCCCGTGCGCGCGCTGATCGATCGGGCGCACGAGTTTTCCTATTTGCGGTTTAAGGAGCGCCTATCCTCATTGCTTTTGGCATGAACGGCCCCCCCGAAAGTCCTGCAGCCGCGGCTGCCACCCCGCCCGAGGATGAGCTCGTCATCGAGGCGGGCCGCGGCGGGTTTCACTATTGGAGGGATCTCTGGCGCTACAGGGACCTCCTGAGCTTCCTGGCCCTGCGCGACATCAAGGTGCGCTACAAGCAGACCGTTCTCGGGGTCGGCTGGGCCCTCATACAGCCCGCCGTCACAACCATAATCTTCACCTTCGTGTTTGGAAAGTTGGCGGGGATGTCGGCGGGAGGCGTGCCCTACCCCCTGCTGGTCCTGGCGGGACTCCTGCCATGGCAGCTCTTCTCCGCCGCGCTCGTCGGCTCAAGCGCCAGCCTGATCTCAAATGCCAACCTCATCTCGAAGGTGTACTTCCCGCGGCTCATCATCCCGCTCTCCTCCCTTGGCGTCGCCCTGATCGACTTCCTGGTCGTGCTCCTTCTCTACATCGGGGCCTCGGTCTGGTTCGGGCGCCCGCCCTCCTGGCATTGGACGCTCCTTCCTCTTTTCATCCTCGTCGCCCTGGTCCTCGCCTTCGGCGCGGGGCTATGGTTCACGGCGCTCACGGTGAAATACCGCGACTTCAGGTACATCGTCCCCTTCCTCATGCAAGTGGGCGTGTTCATATCGCCGATCGGCTTCAGCACCAACGTCGCGCCGACGTGGCGCAGCCTGATGGACCTGAACCCCATCACGGGCGTCATCGATTCATTCCGGTGGTGCCTCCTGAGCGACGGGCAGCCCTTCGACGCCCACGGCATCCTCTGCTCGGTCGCCATCTCCGCCATCCTCACCTATTCCGGACTGCTGTACTTCCGGAAGATGGAGAGAACGTTTGCCGACGTGATCTGACCCCACCCATGGCCGGAGATACCATCATCACCGTCGAGGGCCTATCGAAGCGTTACCTCATAGGCCACCTGCCCGCCGCAAACACGCTCCGGGACCGCATCGGCCGCGCGTTCGGCTCGGCGGTCGATCGCCTCACTCCCGGTGCTCCGGACGCCAGGCGCTCGGTCGAGGAATTCTGGGCCTTGAGGAACCTGTCGTTCGAGGTGAGCCGCGGCCAGGTGCTGGGCATCGTCGGCCGGAATGGCGCCGGCAAGTCGACGCTGCTCAAGATTCTGTCCCGGATCACAGAGCCGACCACGGGCACGGTGCGGATGAGGGGGCGCGTGGCTAGCCTCCTTGAGGTGGGAACCGGATTCCACCCGGAGTTGACCGGCCGCGAGAATGTCTACCTGAACGGGGCGATCCTCGGGATGAACAAGGCCGAGATTGTCCGGAAGTTCGACGAGATCGTCGAGTTCTCGGAGATCGGGCGGTTCTTGGACACCCCCGTCAAGCATTACTCGAGCGGGATGTACGTCAGGCTCGCCTTCGCCATCGCCGCCCATCTGGAATCGGAGATCCTGATCGTGGACGAGGTCCTCGCCGTCGGCGACGCCCAGTTCCAGAGGAAGTGCCTGAACAAGGTGAGCGAGGTGACGCACGGCGGCGGCCGGACGGTGCTTTTCGTCAGTCACAACAGCGCCGCGCTCCAGGGCATCTGCAGCGCGGGGATCTGGCTCAACAAGGGGCAGCTTGCCGGCCAGGGCACCATCAACGAGTGCCTCTCGGAATACCTCAAGACGGGCCACCAGGAGGCGAGCTTTCCGCCCCCGGCGGAGGACAAGCCCTACATCAGCTCGGTCCGCGTCAATCCACAGGCCCTTGCCGAGGGGCGCATCGAGGTCGAGGTCGGGTTCAAGGCCCCCTATCCGCTGTCGCCGCCGGTCGTCGGTGTCACGATCTCCTCGAAGTTTGGCCAGCCCATTTCCGGGAGCAACGGCCGGATGGCGGGAAACGCATGGAAGCCGCAGCCGGCACGCGCGGGAGTCGTCACCGCGCACCTCGAGCACGTGCCGCTCCACAGCGACAGGTATGTCCTCTCGGTTTACCTCGGTGATGCGACCATGGACTTCGACCAGAAGATCGACATTGTCGAATTCGACTATGTCTCGCCACGTTTTCATCCCCAGATGCCACCGCTTCAGGTGATTGGCCAGGGTGACTTCGAATGGCGGTGGTCGCTCAAGCCCAACTGAGGGAACCGCCGCAGCGGCTCCCCGCACAGGCGGGCGTCGTCGCGGGGGCGGCCCGGAGAACCGCACAGCCACCATGAAACTAGGCTACTTCCTCGGCCGAGCCGCGGCCTGGCCGGTCGACCGCGTGATGCGCATGCGGTGGTTTCCGCTTCTGCGCACATTCCGTCTCAGGGAGAACTGGCTCTATGACGCCTGCCGCATCGCCGGCTCGAGGGATTTTAGGTGCATCTTTGATGTGGGCGCCAACACCGGCCAGACCACGTCCCTCGTTCTGGGCTACTTTCCCTCCTGCGCGATCTACTCGTTTGAGCCTGTGGGGGAGACCTTCCGGGTCCTTCGCCAAAACATGCGGGGACATCCCAACGTCCACCCTCGCAAGCTCGCGCTTGGCCGTGAAAGCGGTTCACTCGAGATCGAGATTCAAGCCTACTCCGAAATGAACAGCCTCAAGCTCACCCCGAAGGCTTCCGGAACCCCCTCCGGCTCGGAGCGGGTGGAGATTGGGACGCTCGACGAGTTCTGCTCGGCAAACGGCATCGACGCCATCGACGTCCTGAAGACGGACGCCCAGGGCTGCGACGTGGACGTCCTTTCAGGCGGCGAGCATCTGCTTTCAAACCTGCGGATTCCCTTTGTATACTCGGAGGTGAGCTTTCAGGAGGACGACGCCACCAACACCCATTTTGGCGAGCTCAACACCCATCTCGTCGCCCGGGGCTTCCGCCTCTTCGGGTTCTATGAGCAGTTCGGAGGACCGGAGGGGGGATGCCGCCTGCAATTTTGCAACGCCCTCTATGTCAACGCGCAAGCACTTCGCGGACGCTTCAATTCTCCAAGGCAGGGAGGCTCCGGCTGAACACCGAGGGGTTCGCCCCCGGTCGCGGACACTCCAACCCAACCGCGGGGGCGGCCCGATCCCAATGACACTCAAGCAACGCATGGGCCGGTGGCTCATCCCAAGGCTTCCGATCAATCGGGAGCTTCTGCAGGCGCTGCGCTTTGAGGGCAATTCGTGGCTCTGCCGCGCCAGGAACCAACTAAGCCCCGCCTACCACCGGCGGGTGAAAGGGCTGCGCCTTGAGAAGGGCCTTAGCCTGAATGTCGGGAGCGGCGGAAGGGGCGTTGCCGGCTGGGTGAACGCGGACGCGGTCGGGCACGCGGCCGACCAGACGCTGACGTGCGACATCCGGAAGGGACTGCCCCTTGCGGACGGAAGCGTCGCGCGGATCATGGCCGAGCACGTGATCGAGCACGTGGGCTTTCGGCACGATATCCCCAGCGTGTTTCGGGAGTTCTTCAGGGTCCTGGAACCGGGAGGGCTGGTCCGGATCGTCGTGCCCGATGGGCGCCGCTTCGCGGAAGCGTATGTCAGCGGCGACGCGGGCCTATGGGGATCGCTCGGGTTTGACCCGCTCCCCACGGACATGCCGACCCCCATGGCGATGCTCAACCACGTCCTGCGCCAGGGCGGAGAGCACCTGTTCGCCTACGACTTCGAGACGCTTGAATGGGCCCTTGGCAACGCCGGTTTTGTCGAGATCAGGAGGAGGTCCTTCGGGGAGTCGGCCGATCCCAGGCTGGCCATCGACCGAAAGGAGCACGCGCCGTATTCGCTCTACGTGGAGGCGATGAAACCGTGAGAATCCTTCTCACCGCCGACCCGTTCCTGCCCGTGCCGCCCCTCGGCTACGGAGGGATCGAGCGCATCGTCGACCTGCTCGCCCGCGCGCTGCGCGAAAGGGGCCACAGGGTGGGACTCGTCGCACACCCCGACTCCACGTGCCCCGTCGATGCCCGATATGGCTGGCCCGCGTGCCGCGCCGGGTCGCCCCTTGCCACCGTCCGCAACTCGGCCGCCCTCGTCGGGGCCGCGCGCCGCTTCGCGCCCGACGTGCTGCACAGCTTTTCAAGGCTGGCATATATGGCTCCCCTGCTGGTGTCCTCGCTTCCGAAGGTGATGTCGTACCAGCGCCACGCGGGGGGAAGGCAGGTCTCGCTCGCCTCTTGGCTGGGGGGGCGCTCACTGCACTTCACCGGGTGCAGCGAGTTCATCTGCTCCATGGGACGGCCGTCAGGAGGCGCCTGGCGCGCGATTCCGAACTTTGTCGACCTTAGGAGGATCGATTTTGCCCCCAGCGTGCCCGCGGACGCACCCCTCGTCTTCCTGAGCCGGATCGAGTCGATCAAGGGTCCGGAGATCGCCATCGATATCGCGCGGGCAAGCCGGCGCCGCCTGATCCTGGCCGGCAACCGCGCCGACGCGGGCCCAGGGAGGGATTTCTGGGAGCGCCGCATCGCGCCCTTCCTCGGGCGCGACGGCATCGAATGGATAGGCGAGGTGGACGACGCGAAAAAGAACGGCCTCCTGGGGCGGGCCGCCGCGCTGGTCGTTCCGATCCAATGGGACGAGCCGTTTGGCATCGTCTTCGCAGAGGCGCTCGCCGCCGGCACCCCGGTGATCACCTGCAGGCGCGGGGCAACGCCGGAGATCGTCGAGGACGGCGTCACCGGGTTCTTCGTCCGCGACGCGGCGGAGGGCGCCACAGCCGTGGGCCGCCTGGCCGGCATCGATCGCGCGGCATGCCGCCGCTCGGCGGAGGCCCGCTTCGGCAGCGACAGCTGCACGGAGCAGTACCTCAGGCTCTATTCGGAGGTGTGCGCGTGAAGACGGCGGCCCTTTCGAGCCGGCTCGACCGCTACACCGAGATCGGCGCCCTGAGCGATAAGGTGCGGGCCGCGGTCAGGCGCCTGGTCATGCCCCTCGTCGTCGTCCTTGCGCTCGAATCGGCCTATCTCGCTTTCTCGGACAAGCCGGGCGCCGGCGCCTTTGCGCTCATCGGATTCGGCACGTGCGTGGCGCTCCAGGTCTGGAGCCTCAGCGCGATTGGCCTTCCCCTGCTCCCGATGCTGGTCGTGCAGAACCTGATCATCTACGGCGTTCCCATTGCGGCCAGCCACGAGGACATCCTGGGCTACCCCGCGGATTTCCTTTCGAGCGCCGCGATGGAGGTCCTGATCTTCGATGTCGCCATGATTCTTGCATGGAAGGTCGGCATGCGGGTCTTCCGGCCCTCCCACGCCCCCAGCCACGCCCTCCACGAGTTCAACAAATCGGGCGTCAAGGGCTGGGCCCGGCTGGGTTACGGGATGTTCATCGGCACAACCATCGTGCTGGTGATGCAGGGCTCGAGCACCTTCTCGGCGGTCTTCAACGCGCTGCCCACGGGCCTCGATTCCGTCCTCTATGCGCTCCTGGCGGTCGTGAGCGCCTGCGGCTTCTTCCTGGTGGCCATGCTGATCGGCGGAAGAGACTCGACGCCGCTGGGCAAGGCAGTTTTCTGGTTCTTCCTCGTCGCCAACGCGATGATGGCCTCGACGGACTTCATCCTGTCCACGGCCGCCGGGAACCTCATCACCGTGGCCATCGGGTTCTTCTGGAGCAACGGAAGGGTGCCCTGGCGCTACCTCACGATCGTGCTGCTGGTCCTTTCCTTCCTGAACACGGGCAAGAGCACGATGCGGTCCCGTTACTGGGGCAGCGAGGACGCGCCCGTGGCAAAGCCCACGCTCAGCCAGCTTCCTGCCGTCTACGCGGAATGGGCCCAGGTGAGCCTCGACGCCGTGATGGAGAACGACGTCAAGGCGTCATCGGCGGCCGGCGACAGCGCGGACGGGAAGAAGAAGAACCAGACACTGCTCGATCGAATCGACAACCTTCAGAACCTGCTCTTCGTGATCGACGCGATCAAGACGGAGCATGTGAGCCCCTTGTACGGGAAGACCTACACGCTCATCCCCCCCCTGCTTGTGCCCCGGTTCCTGTGGCCGGACAAGCCCCGCAGCCACGAGGGCCAGATCCTCCTGAACGTGCATTTCGGCCGCCAGGACCTGGAGTCGACCTTTGTCACCTACATCGCCTGGGGCCTGCTGCCGGAGGCCTACGGCAACTTCGGCGCCTTTGCGGGCTCCATTTACCTGGGCCTTTTCATCGGGGTGTTCTTTGCCTGGGTCGAGAACAAGACGGCGCACAAGCTGGTGGTCTCCACGGAGGGCTTTCTCTCCCTCAGCCTGCTGATGAACCTCATGAACTCGTTCGAGATGGTCGCGAGCGTGCTCGTGACCTCGACCTTCCAGTCATTTGTCATCATCGTGGCGGCAAGCCTGCCCTTTGTCCGCCGCACAACGTCGCGGGACCTGGGGCGCGAAGAAAATTGAACCCTTCCACGCCGCACCTGAATCCCAGGCGTCGCGCCCTCTCGACCGCCGCCGGCGTCCTGACGCTGGGTTGGTCGGGAACGCCCCAGGGCCGCCTCCGGCTGAGGAGGATGGCCAGCCGAGTGATCCGCACGGCCCTGCGCCTGCGCAGCCGGCCCTATCCGCGCAGGACGGCGTCCGTCGTCCTCGTCCTGGCGCCCCATCCCGATGACGAATCCCTGGGGTGCGGGGGAACCCTCGCCCTCCTGGCCCGGGATCGCGCGTCGGTGCACGTGGCGTTCGTCACGGACGGCGGCGGCTCGCACCCGAACCATCCCGCGTTCGCTCCGACTCAGATTGCTGCCCGGCGAAGCGCCGAGGCCTTCACGGCCGCCGCGGCCCTGGGGATCGACAGGGGCAACGTCACCTTCCTGGGCGCGGAGGACGGAACGCTCGGCCGCGTCGACGAGGCGCGGGGCCGCGAGATTGTCGCGAAGGTCTCCGCCCTGCTCTCGCGCGTGGCGCCCGACACGGTGATCCTGCCGCGGCGCGGCGACGGGAGTTCCGAGCATGACGCCGCGTTCGCCCTTTTTCGGCGCGCCCTCGCTGGGGCGGGCCTGAGCCCCCGCGTGCTGGAGTTCCCCGTCTGGTCCTGGTGGAATCCCACCCTGCTCCTCGGGCCGCTCTTCACCTGCCGCAGGATCTGGCGAGTCGACCTCCGCCCCGTCCAGGAGGCGAAGGCCAGGGCGCTCGCGTGCTACGCGTCCCAGACGAGCCCCATTCCCCCCGACACGACCGCCGCGCTGCCGCCCGGCTTCGTCGCCATGTTCCTCTGCGGCGAGGAGTTCCTTTTCGAGGGATGAACGCTCCCGAATCCAAGCCCCCCCTGCGGAAGGTGCTCATCGTCTCGCCCCATTTCGCGCCCATAAACGCAGCCGACATGCAGCGCACCCGCCTCGCGCTCCCCTACCTGCGGGCCATGGGATGGGAGCCCGTAGTGCTGGCCCTGGCGCCCGAGATGGTCGAGGGCGGGGTGAACGAGCCGCTGCTGACGGAGACGTACCCGGCCGACATCCGCGTGCTGCGCGTCAGGGGCGTCCCTCCCTGGGCGACGCGCTGGGCGGGAATCGGCAGCCTCTGGCTGCGGTGCGGAGCCGCCCTGCGCGCGGCGGGCGACCGGCTGCTGCGCGGGGAGGCGTTCGACCTCGTCTTCCTGAGCACCACGCAGTTCGACGCCTTCACGCTGGGCCCGCGCTGGAAGAGGATTTTTGGGGTGCCCTACGTGCTGGATTACCAGGATCCCTGGGTGAACGACTACTATGCCCGCACGCACACGCCTCCGCCGGGAGGATGGCTGAAGTTCGGCTTCTCGCAATGGAGCGCCCGGATGCGGGAGCCGAAGGTGCTCCGCGGCGCGGCCGGCGTGGTCGCCGTCTCCGACGCCTACGGGGCCACGCTCGCCAAGACCTATCCCTGGTTTGACGGGCGCGGCGTCACGCTGCTGCCGTTCGGCGCCGCCTCGCAGGACTTTGCGACGGCGGCGCGGCACCGGCCCGCCGAGCCGCTCATCCCCTTCGGCGACGGCCATTTCCACCTCGTCTACGCGGGCCGATGCGGCCCGGACATGTCCACGTCGCTGAAGGTGGTCTTCCGCGCCTTCAGGCAATACCTCTCCGCGAACCCCGCCGGGGCCGAGCGCATCCGCTTCCACTTCGTCGGCACGGACTACGCGCCGCGGCCGTTCGGAAGGGAATGGGCGATGCCGATCGCCCGGGATGAGGGCGTCGAGCGCTACGTCACCGAGCACTGCTACCGGGTGCCCTATTTTGATTCGCTCTACTACCTCACCCACGCCGACGCGCTGCTCGCCGTGGGCTCAAACGACCCGACCTACAGCGCCTCGAAGCTCTACCCCTACGTCCTGGCCGGCCGCCCGATGCTCATGGTCTTCAGCGCCCAGAGCCCGATGGTCGCCCTCGCCGAGGAGATCGGCTGCGGGACGCCCTACGTGTTCAGCGACGCCTCGGACATCGAGGCCCTTTCCCGGCAGGTGTGCGCGTCGTGGTTCCTGAACGAGGGGATGAGGGATCTCCGGGCGGCGGATTCCTCGGCCTTCGTGAGGTTCACGGCAGAGGGCATGACCCGCCAGCTCGCCGGCTGCTTCACCGCGGCGCTCGCGCGCGCCCGCGCCACGCCATGATCCCTCGGCGCAGTCCCGTCGGCAGGCTCGCGGTGGTGCTGTCCCATCCCACGCAGTACTACAGCCCGTGGTTCCGCTGGCTGAGGGGCAACACGGCCCTTGAGCTGCGCGTCTTCTACCTTTGGGACTTCGGCGTCGCCAGGCGCCACGATCCCCAATTCGGCACCCGCATCGCGTGGGACGTCGACCTGCTCTCGGGGTACGAGAGCGAGTTCGTGCCCAACACCTCGGGCAGGCCCGGCGCGGAGCATTTCCTCGGGTTCAACAATCCGGCGCTCACGGGGCGGATCGCGGCCTGGGGACCCAACGCCCTGCTGGTGTTCGGGTACAAGTGGGCAAGCCACCTGCGGGCTGTCCTCTGGGCGAGGCGCCGGGGCGTTCCCCTTCTCTTCCGTGGCGACTCCCACCTGCTGGGCCGCGGCCGTCCCGCTCCGCACGTGCGGCTGGCGCTGCGCACGCTGTTCTCCCAGTTTGCCTCGTTCCTCTACGTCGGCGCCGCAAACCGCGAGTATTTCGAGGCCTTCGGGGTGCCCGCCAGGAAGCTGTTCTTCGTCCCCCACGCTGTTGACGACGGGCTGTTTGACCGCGGCAATCCGGCCCACGCCGCCGCGGCGCAGGGCCTGCGCCAGCGCCTCGGGCTGGCGCCCTCGGCGAAGGTCGTCCTCTTTGCGGGAAAGCTCGTCGCGGCGAAGCAGCCCGTGGAGCTGCTCAAGGCGTTCCTGGAACTGGCGCCCGCGGACACGGCGCTGGTGTTCGTGGGAGAGGGCCCGGAGAAGGAGGCGCTCCAGGCGATCGCCGCAGGCGCGGGGAAAGGGGACGTCAACGTCCGGTTCCTGCCCTTCGCCAACCAGAGCGAGATGCCGTCGCGCTACCTTCTCGCCGACCTCTTCGTCCTCCCCTCAAGGGGTGTCTACGAGACATGGGGGCTCGCCGTGAACGAGGCGATGCTGATGGGCGTCCCGTGCCTCGTGAGCGAGCGGGTGGGATGCCAGCGGGACCTCGTAACCCACGGGGAAACGGGGTGGGTGTTCGATGCCGCGGACCCCGGGGCCATGGGACGCTCCCTCGCCGCGGCGCTCGGCGATCTTGGAACACCCCTGCGCCGCAATGAGATCCGGAGGGCCGTGGAGGCGCGGATCAAGGGGTACTCCTACGGGAGGGCCGCCGAGGGCCTTCTGGCCGCGCTTGCGGCGCTTCGGCCCTGATTCCACGCTCGAAGGATCATTCCCCACCCCTTGCGAATCGCCATCGTGACCGGCTTCTTTCTCCCGGTGCCCGCAGTGCGCGGCGGCGCCACCGAGAAGATCTGGCACGGCCTCGCGCGGATCCTCGCCTCCCAGGGCCACGCGGTGACCTTCGTCTCGCGCCGGCTGCCGGGCCTCGCCGCTTCGGAGGTGCAGGAGGGCGTCCGCCACATCCGCCTTCCGGGCTTTGACCACACCCGAAGCCTGCCCCTGAACCTCCTCCTTGATCTCGCCTGGGGCTTCCGCGTCGCGCGCGCCCTTCCCGAGGGCGACGTCGTCATCTGCAACACGGTCACCCTGCCGGCCTGGCTCCGCTTCGCGCGGCGCTCTGCGGGCAGGGTCGCGGTGATGATCGGCAGGACGCCCAAGGGGCAGGTCCGCTTCTACCGCGGCGTGGCGCGGATCTACGCCCCCAGCACGTACGTCGCCGCCCAGATCACCCAGGCCTGGGCCCGCGCGCGCACGCGGGTCGTCGGGTACCCGATTGACTGGCCCCTCCTCGCGCGCTCCGCCGGAAGGACGGGGTCCCCCGTCACGATCGGATTCGTGGGCCGGCTGCACCCCGAGAAGGGCGTGGAGCTCCTCGTGCGCGCCGCCTGCCGGCTCGCGGGCCGCGCCGGCCTTCCCGAGTGGAGGCTGAGGATCGCCGGCCCGCCAGGGGTCGGCGAGGGCGGCGGCGGCGAGGCCTGGCTCGCCCCGCTTCGGGCCAAGGCCTCGGAGGCCCTGGGCGGGCGCATCGAGTGGCTCCCGCCGGAATTTGACCCGGAGCGCCTGGCAAGGCTCTACGGCGGGATGGACATCTTCTGCTACCCCAGCCTCGCGGAGAGGGGCGAGACCTTCGGCGTGGCGGTGGCGGAGGCCATGGCCGCGGGCTGCGCACCAGTCGTGTCGTCGCTCGCTTGCTTCAGCGACCTGGTGAGCGACGGCGACACCGGCCTTGTCTTTGACCACCGCGGGCCGGATCCGGAGGAACGCCTGGCCGACTGCATCGGCCGCCTCGTGGCCGATCCCGTCCTCCGCGGCGAGGTGGCCGCCCGCGGCCAGGCGAGCGCCCGGCTCTTCGATTATCCCGCGGTCTCCCGCAAGATTCTGGATGACCTTGAAGTTTTGACGGGCACCCGGCCGGAAAAGCCGACATAAGAAAGCGATGGCAAAGGAAGAACCCTTTATAGGACAGGGCTGCGTCGTCCCCTATGGGGCGCGTGAGATCCTGCTGCGATTGGCCTGGGTCGCCGTCCAGTCGACCCTCTTCCGGTGGAGCCCTCGCCCGCTCCACGGTTTCCGCGCCCGGCTGCTGAAGCTCTTCGGCGCCGAGATTCCCGAGCCGGGGCGGGTCGTCGTCTTTCCCACGGTGTCGGTCCTCTTCCCGTGGAAGGTAACGCTGGCCCCAAGGTCGATGGTCGGCCCGAGGACGGTGATCTACAACATGGCCCGCATCACGCTGCTCAGGGGGGCGAACGTCAGCCAGAACTGCCACCTTTGCACGGGCACCCACGACTACACGCGCTGGAGCATGCCCCTGGTGGCTGAGCCCATCGAGGTCGGCGAGAATGCGTGGCTCGGGGCCGACGTCTTCGTGGGCCCGGGCGTCTCCGTCGGGGAGCTCTGCGTCGTGGGCGCCCGGTCGGTCGTCGTCAGGGACCTTCCCGCGCGGACTGTTTGCGCCGGCAACCCCTGCCGCGTCCTCAAGGACCGGGCCGTCCCCTCCGCGTGAATTCCTGCCACATTGTCCCGAGCCTGGAGGCCCGTTACGGGGGGCCGAGCAAGTCGGTCGTGGGTCTGGCGAGCGCCCTCGCGCGCGGGGGCGAGACGGTCGAGCTCCTCACGACCGATCCCGGTCCCGGCTGGCGGCGGGACGAAGGGCGCCTCGGCATCCGCGCCTTTCACCGCGACTGGCCGGGATCCCTCTGCGCCTCGGCCGGACTGAGACGGCACCTCATGTCCGTGGAGGCCGATGTCATCCACCACCATTCCATCTGGCTGCGCACGCTCCACTACGCCCACTGCTCGGCGCGGAGGAAGGGCGCGTCGCTGGTCGTGTCTCCCCGCGGGATGATGGATCCGTGGGCGTGGCGCCACCATTCCAGGAGGAAGGCCTTTGCGAGGGCCGTCATCCATCCCGGCGCATTCGAGGGCGTCGACGGTTGGCACGCCACCAGCGCCGCCGAGGCCGACTCGATCCGGCGGCTGGGCCTGAGGCAGCCCGTGTGCGTGGCGCCCAACGGCGTGTCCGCCCCCTCCGCGGAGGAGTCCGCGGCCGCGGCCGAGCACTGGCTCGGCGTCCTGCCGCGACCGGGACAGCGACCCGTGGCCCTGTTCTACTCGAGGTTTCATCAGAAGAAGCGCCTTCTGGAGCTGATCGATGTCTGGCTCGAGTTTGGCCCCAGGGACTGGCTGCTCCTGCTGGTCGGGATACCCGAGGAGTATACGCCAAAGATGCTCGAGAACTACGTGCTGATGGCGGGTCAGGCCGGCAGGGTGCGGGCCTACGACGGGGCGGGACAGCCGCCGCCCTACGCGGTCGCCTCGCTGTTCCTCCTGCCCTCTCACGGCGAGAACTTCGGCCTCTCCATCGCCGAGGCGCTCGCCAACGGGGTGCCCGCGCTGGTGACCGACTCCACCCCGTGGTCCGGCCTCAACGCCACCGGCGCGGGATGGTGCGTTCCGTGGGAGGACTTCGGGCCCGCGCTCAGGGCAGCGACGGCCGAGGGCGCGGAATCGCTTCGCCGCCGCGGGGCCGTCGCGCGGGAATGGGTCCTGCGCGAGTACTCCTGGGAGGGGCCGGCGCGCACCCTCTCAGAATTCTATTCCGGGCTTCGGGCGGGCACGGAGGCGCGCTCGCCGTGAACCCGGCTCCCCGCACGCCATCGCCTGCGGCCGTGGAGGTCGCGGTCGCGGCCCACCTGGTGGTCTTCCTGGTCGGCGTGTCGTGGGCGTTTGGCGGCAATGCGGACTGGGTGCGCACTCCCGTCTCGCTGTGGGGGTCCGTGGGCATCCTCATGACGCTCGGCCTCGTGGCCGGCGCGCTCCGGACGCCCCTCGCCCCGGTTGCGGCCCGGTGGGCGCTGCCCGTGGTGCTCCTGAACCTCGCGGTGGCGGCGTCGTGCCTGACCCCGGGATTCCGTTACTTCCGGATCGGCGGCGTGGATTACATGATGCCGGTTAGGCTCGACTGGTGGATCCCCAGCACGGCCGGCACAGGCAACACGCTGCGTGCGCTTTGGCTCTTTGACGGGATCTATTTCTCCTGCCTTAACCTCGCCCTGGTCGCCTCCCGAAGGGGGACGATCCGCGTCGTGCTTGCCGCGGCCGCCGGAAACGCGCTCGCCCTGGCGATCTTCGGCACCGTTCAGAAGCTGGCGGGCGCGACCGGCATCTTCTTTGGCGCGGTGAAGACGCCCCACCCCCAGTTCTTCGCCTCGTTTGTCTATGACAACCACTGGGGCGCCTTCGCCCTCCTCATGGCAGGCGCCGCCATCGGCCTTGCGCTGAGGTATTCCCGCGGCCGGCGCGGCGCGGGCTTCTTCCACGGCCCCGCGCCCTCGATCCTTGTCGCCGTCGTCCTGCTCGGCATCAGCGTGCCCCTGAGCGGGTCGCGCGCGTGCACGCTTCTGCTCGGGGTCCTGGTGGTTGTCGCCTTCGTGCGGGGTGTCCCCAGGGTTTCCCGGGCCCTTAGGGTGACGGGTTTGGGCACCGGGGGATCGATCGCCGTGCTGGCGCTGGCCTCCGCCCTCTCCGTGGCGGCGGCGTGGGCGGTCGCCGGCGACGTCATCCAGGCGAGGGCCTTGAAGACGAGGGAGCAGGTCACCCAGATCCTGGCCCAGGGCGGCCTCGGCTCGCGCTCGACGCTCTACCACGACGCATGGAGGATGGCCCGCCAGCGGCCGCTGTTTGGCTGGGGCATGGGGACCTTCCCGTCGGTCTTCCCCCTCTTCAACTCGCAGGAGTCAAAGATCGACCGCCTGCCGGTGATCTACCACGACGCGCACTCGGACTGGCTCCAGTCCGTCGCGGAGGTCGGCTTCGCCGGCACCGCCCTCATCGGCGCGGCCGTCGCCCTGCCCGCGTTCGCCGTCCGGCGCTCACGGCTGGGCCCCATCCCCTATTTCCTCCTCCTGGGATGCCTTCTGACCGCCGCCTACGCCTGGATTGAGTTTCCGTTCGGCAACGTCGCCGTGGTGCTCGCCTGGTGGCTCTGCTTCTTCTGCGCGGTCCAGTACATGCGCCTGGCGGGCCCCGAGCCCGACGCCGCCACGGGAGCCTGACCCATGTACTCAACGGTGATTCTCACCCTCAATGAGGAGAAGGCCCTGCCCTCCTGCCTCGCCTCGCTGCAGGGCTGCGATGACATCGTGGTGCTCGACTCGGGGTCGACGGACCGGACGGCGGCGATCGCGGCCTCGTCGGGGGCCCGGATCGTCACGCGGCCCTTTGACACCTTTGCCGGCCAGAGGAACTTCGCCCAGGGCATGATCGCGTTCCGCCACCCCTGGGTGTTTCACCTCGACGCCGATGAGCGGATGACGCCCGAACTGGACGCGGAATGCCGGCGCCAGGCGTCGCGCACGGACCTGGACGGTTTCCGCGTGGCCCCTAAGATGCTTTTCGAGGGCCGCTGGATCCGCCACTGCACGGATTATCCCGCCTACCAGGCGAGGCTTGTGCGGGCCCCGGGCTTTGAGTTCGTGCAGGTGGGCCACGGGCAGCGCGAGGCCCCCGGTCTGCGGCTCGAGAACCTCAGGGAAGGGTACCTCCACGACCTCTCCCTCTACGGGGAGGAGGCCTGGCTCGAGAAGCACCGGGGGTACGCCGCCGCCGAGGCCGCCGCGCACGCGCGGCGCAAGGAGGGGGGCTCATGGAGGGAGCTCGTCTCGCCGGAGGCGCTCACGCGGCGCCGCGCGCTCAAGCGCCTGAGCTTCCTGCTTCCGTTTCGGCCGGCGTTCCGCTTTGCCTACCAGTACGGCCTCAGGCGGGGCTTTCTCGACGGGAGGCAGGGTTTGCGCTACTGCCTCCTCCTCGCCCGCTATGAGGGCTTCATTTCGGATGAGATGAGAAAACTAAAACACAGGAACGCCCTTGCCGATTAACCGAAACCGAAGGAACGCGCTGCTGCTTCTCGCCTCCGACCTGGTCGCGGTGGCGGTCGTGTTCAACCTGGTGTCCTTCCTGCGCGGGGTGACCTCGCACCCGCTCGTGTGGCCCCTGGCCGCCCCGGGGCTCGTCTTTGTCCTGTCGCTCTACCTGATCGACGGGTATGGCGCCGGCTCGGACATGCTGAGCCTCGACTACGCCAGCCTGCACCTGATCGCCTCGTTCTTCGCCGCGCTGACGACGCTCCTCCTCACCTTTGCCTTCATTCCGGCGGGTTTCGAGCTCCAGTCGAGCCGGGCGGCCGTTGCCCTCAGCTTCGGGATCGTCGGCCCGATGGCGCTCGGCTACCGGCGGATCCTCTACGAGAGGTCCGCCGTGGCGGTCGGCAGGCGCCACATCGTGTTCGTCGGCGAGAAAGGCGAATTCGAGGAGTTCAAGTCCGAATGCACCCGCCTGGGGACCCAGCAGCCCCTGCTGCACGCCGAGTCGGGCGATCACTACAGGTCGTTCGAGGCCGTCCTGGAGTCCTACGCAAAGGCGACGATCCAGATCGAGGCGATCGTCGTGAGGGAGTCGGGGCAGGAGATGCCCTCGGATATCCCGATAAAGCTCGTGCAGCTGTACTTTGAGGGGATCCCGACGTACACCCTCGAAATCTTCCACCAGCTCTACTGGCGGAAGATTCCCCTCTACCGGATCAACCCCATCTGGCTCTTCCAGGAGGGATTCAAGGTCGCCCGGGAACCCGTCTTCGAGCGGATCA